>JAGGUV010000073.1 GCA_021158345.1 Bacteroidales bacterium | reverse complement strand
TGGGCTTTAATCGCTAAAGGTTGGTCTAATCACAGTGTTACTTCAGGTAGTTACATTAATTATTCAAATAAAAATTTGAATTCAGCTAATAAACAGCAAAGTATTTTATTTAATGATGTTGGCAGAGATTTATTTTTAGTGGGTTTTGAAGATATTAAAAGAACCTGGAACAGCGATGAGGATTTTAACGATGCTTTGTTTTATGCTACTGTTAACCCTATAACTTCAGTAGAAACCGATAATATGCTAATACCCGATTATGTTGCATTAGATTCTGATTCAGACGGAATTCCCGATAATTTTGATGATTACCCAAATGATCCTTTAAAAGCTTTTAATAATTATTTCCCTAATGAATACGGTTGGGGATCGCTTGCTTTTGAAGACCAGTGGCCTGGTACAGGCGATTATGACTTTAATGATGTTGTTGTTGATTACAGATTTAATCAGATTTCAAATGCTGATAACAAAGTTGTGGATATTGCAGCTGTTTTTGTTTTAAGAGCCTTTGGCGCCAGTTATGAAAATGGTTTCGGTTTTCAAATACCAATTGCTAACAGCGAGGTAAATAATGTTACAGGTATTCAAGTATTGGATAATTATATTAATCTCGATGCTAAAAATTTAGAACAAGAGCAACAAAAAGCTGTTGTTATTGTTTTTGATAATGTTTATAAAGCTATGCCCTATTCTATTGCTAATTCTATAGGAATTAATACTAGTCCCGGTGCAGAATATGTTACTCCCGATACTTTTAATGTGTCTGTTGAACTTGCTAATCCACAGAACTTTTCAAGCCTTGGCACTCCTCCTTATAATCCTTTTATTATTGCCGATAAACAAAGAGGCTACGAAATTCATTTGCCTGATTATCCTCCTACTAATCTTGTCGATACATCATTGTTTAATACTTTACGTGATGATAGTTACCCTGTTACTGACAGATATTATAAAACAGAAAATAATTTACCTTGGGCAATTAATATTTTAGAAAGTTTTGATTATCCCAATGAAAAAATTCAAATTGTCCTTGCTTATAATAAGTTTATTCAATGGGCTGAAAGTGAAGGGACAATTTTTAATGATTGGTACAGAGATATTGATGGTTATAGAAATAGTAATAGAATTTATTCGCATTAAAATTTTCTTTTGTCAAGCCCTCACACAATTTCAGGAGGGCTTGACAAAAGAAAATTATTCATTTTTAACTCCTAAAATAAAAAAATACTATCAATGCCTTAATAGATAATGATTACAGGAGTTTTTAGCAACCACTTTTCGACCATTAGGTCTAATATTCAAAAAAAAAATCTGCAAACAATAAATATATACAAACAAAGTATTTTTGTATCAATAACTAATAACTTTTCAATTAATACAACCGGTACTTTTTCGATTAATAATGTATATGGTCAGTGGAACTTGCTCTTTTATAGGACAATAAGTAATGACTTTCAGAGTTAATAATTTTTGAAAATTTTTCAAGTTTATTATAAGTCATTAAGCTTAAATATAAAATTATTGGCGAAGATATCATTCCTGCAATTACATCAATAAGATAATGAGCCTTTATATAAACCGTTGAAAAACAAAGAATTATGGCAATTGGCAATATATAATAGAATAGTTTCCGTGAATATTTAAAACTTAAATACAAAAATATTAAAGCCATACCGACATGAGAGCTTGGGAAAGCTCCTGTTGGCACTTCACCAATCTTTTGCACAAATTTTACAGCATCGCTAAAAAAGTAGGCATCAGGTATTTTTGCCAAAGATTCTTTGAAATAAAACTGAGGACCAGCTACAGGGAATAATGAGAATATTATGTAATAGATATAAAAAGATGTTGCAACAATAAATATTACTTTAAAAGATTTTGTGCGGTTGGTTAAATAGACGACAAAACAAACTATAATTGTCAGAAAATAATATGAGAAGTATCCGAAATTCATTAATTCGTTAAACCATTTTTGCGGAAAAAGTTTTGAAAATTCAATACTTACTTGACAGCCGAAAATCAATTGTTCTATATGTGCAAAATATGGATCGAGATTATTAAAAATTATATTATTCATATAAGCTGTCTCCTTATAAAAATAGGGTAATAGAAAAAGAGGATAAAAATTTCTGATAAATATTAATGCCCTGTTATCATATTTATCATAGTAAAAGAGATGAAAAAAATAAAAACTAAAATCGTTAGCCGAATAATAAAATGAGGCGTTTCGTTTTTAAGTTTTGATGAACCGATACATATATAAATTGTTGAAATCAGCATATAAATAATTGTAGCAATATCAACAGGATAAAGGTGTAGATTATAACCATTTTTCTTTTTTATACCATTGAGCAGTTTCATAAATTCCTTTATTTAGATTGTAATCGGCTTTAAAATTAAAGTCATGTTCCAAGGATTTGATATCACAAACCCAGCTACTTTTTAGTTCATTTATTTTCTCTAAGTTTACAGTCGGCGTTTTGCCAAATAAGCCAAAAACAAGCTCAAGAAAAAAAGCTGCAATTTTTAGCAAACTTATTGGTATTCTGATTTTTATAGTCTTTTTGTTAAGATGTTTTTTAATAGTGTCTCCAAGTATCATAGAATTACTAATTACTCCATCGCTAACAAAATATGCTTTATTTGTTATGTTGGATTCTAAAGCGGCAAAAATAATTTTAACAAGATCTTTAACATAGATAAAACTTACATTTGGTGTAGTAAATCCAATTAAAGGTTGTAGATGTTTTTTTATTAATTTAAAATAGAGATAAAAATCTTTTTCACGAGGACCATAAACACCTATTGGGCGAATAATGATATAAGGGAAATTGTTTTGAGATGTAATGTATTTTTCTGCCTTTAGTTTGCTTTCTCCATACGAAGTAACAGGCTTAGGAATATCTGTGAGTTTGATTAAATTATTGCCTTTTTGAACAGGGCCATAAGCAGCGAGGCTACTCATATAAAGAAATTTACCGGGAACGGAATTTGTTGAAATTAGAGCATCAATAAGGTTTTTTGTATATTGATAGTTAATTGTAAAATAGTCTTGCTTTTTATTAGCTTTTGTTATCCCTGCGTTATGAATAATATAATTAAACCTGATGTTTTGCTTTTTTAAATCTGAGAATATTTTTTTTAAGCCTTTATTGTCGGCAAAATTAAATTCAATAAATTTTATTCTTTTATCTTTAAGGTATTTTTTATTGCTTGTTTTTCTAATTCCTGCATAAACTTCATATCCTTCGTTTAAGGCTTGTTCAACCATAAAACTGCCTATAAAACCACTTGCCCCTGTAATAAGAATTTTTTTCATTTAATTTACTAAGTGCAATAAAAAATTTAATATTTGAAGCTATTCCGAAAAGTTTTTTTTGCCCCGAAGGCACAAAAACACAAAGGATAAAATGTCGAAAATAAACCCTTTATGACTTATTGTTTTAGTAACATCTTATTTTATTTGACTTTTCGCGCAGTGGACTTAAACATTAAACATTAAACATTAAACTTTAAAACATTAAACATTGAACTTTAAACATTAAACTTTAAAACATTAAACATTATAACTCATATTTAAAAATTCTGTATCTTTTATATAGTTTAGCGTTAATGTCAAGAAGTGCATTGTTCATCATTTTATTAGTTTCTAAAATCCATGAAGCTTCACCTCTTGCAACATTATTATCTTTAGCAGCCTGAACGGTTTTTGCATAAAAACACACATCAACGCCAAGTTTTCGATAACCTTCGATAACTCCCATAATAATAATTCTTACATTATCAATTTTTTTTCGTGCTTTAATAAAACGAAAAATTCCGAAAGGTAATAAACGTCCTTTTTTTAATTTAATTAAAGCTTTGTTAAGGTCATAAGCAGAGAACGAAACTCCTATAACTTCGTCGCCTTTTTCGGCAATAAATGCAAAATCAGGATTTGCAGCAGTTTTCAAATCTTTAGCTACAACATCAAATTCCTCATCAGTAAAAGGAACAAATCCCCAGTTTCTGTCCCATGCTGAGTTATATACTTTTTTGACTTTTTCAATTTCCGTATCAAATTTTTTCATATCAAGGTTTCTGATTGTTATGCCATTTTCATTCAATCTTTTTTCAATTTTATAAGAAACTCTTAATAGTTTTTCCGGCATTTCGTTTGTCTCAAGGTTGTATGCCAAAATATCCATTCCTTTTTTAAAGCCATATTTTTCAAGAAAATCAGGATAATATTTTTTGTTATAAGTCATACCAATAACAGGAGCAGAATCATAGCCATCAATTAAAACGCCGCAAGTGTCATTTGTTGAAAAATTTTCCGGGCCCAATATTGTATCTAATTTTCTCTCTTTTGACCAGTTAACAGCAGTGTCGAGTAGGGCTTTTGCTACTTCATAATCGTCAATTAAATCGAAAAATCCGAAAAATCCAACATTAGAATCCCAATGTTTATTGTAGTTGTTGTTTTTAATTGCAACTATTCTGCCTACAATCTTGTTATTTTTATAGGCTAAAAACAAATCAGCCTCGGAGTGTTTAAAGAAAGGATTTTTATTTTTGTTTAAAAATTTTTTTTGAGCAATATAAAGTTCAGGAACATAATTTTTATCGTTTTTGTAAAGCTCGTGTTGAAAATCGATAAATTGTTTTATTCCTTTATTGTTTTCAACTTTTAATATTTGTATCATAATATAAATTTTAGTTTAAGATACTATTCCTAATTTTTTGCCTACTTTATAAAATTTTTCACCGGCGATGTCAATTTGTTTTTTTGTGTGAGTAGCCATTAATGATAGTCTAATTAAACTATCGGTGCTTTTAACCGCAGGAGAAACAACAGGACTAATAAAAACACCTTCATCAAATAATAGTTTTGTGAATTGGAATGCTTTTAAATCATTACGTACATAAACAGGAATAATCGGGGTTTCAGCTTTACCTGTATCAAAACCGTATTGTTTCAATTTTTCAAGTGCGTAATTGGTGTTATCCCATAATTTTTGAATTCGTTCAGGTTCATTTTTTATTATTTCAAGTGAAGCAAGAACACTAGCTGTTGATGCAGGAGTGATGCTGGCACTAAAAATTAATGAGCGTGCATTATGTTTTATATAACTAATTATATCTTTATTGCCGGCAACAAAACCGCCAAGTGATGCAAATGATTT
>JAGGUV010000107.1 GCA_021158345.1 Bacteroidales bacterium | reverse complement strand
TTTACACATGGTTCGAAATGACAGAGTTGTTATTTTACTTATCATTTTGACCGTTCCCGAATTCTAAGACAAAAACGACACGTTTATCAATTATTTTTATTTATTGGAAAATCTGTCATTTGTAAATAAAAAAAATAAATTATATTAAAATCCCTGTGTGGTTTCGGCCGGAAAGAACGGCGGGCGTGTCAGAGCCTTGCGGGAGGATAGCATCGTTTTTTCTTGATTTTTTCTTACTTTTTTACCTGACAGGTTCAAGAAAAAATTTTAAAAAAAGAAAAGTGTCTTTATACAAAATCACTTAGCCTTTAAACTTTAAACTTTAGCCTTTAGCCTTTTTTATGACAACCAAACATTAATATCAACCTTAACCTAATCCTTAATATCAGCCATAAGATCAATAGGATTTTTTACTTTTTGTTTCAGCAAAGCAAGATCAATAATTTCAATCATCTCATCAATATAATGGAATTTCAGACCTTTAATATATTCAGGTTTTATTTCTTCTATATCTTTTTTATTTCCAGAAGAGAGACAAATATCAGTAATTTTAGCACGTTTGGCAGCAAGAATTTTTTCTTTAATACCGCCAACAGGTAATACTTTACCTCTAAGCGTTGTTTCACCTGTCATAGCAATTTTAGCTTTAACTTTACGTTGAGTAAAAGCAGAAGCCAAAGCAGTAAACATAGTAATACCAGCCGAAGGACCATCTTTAGGAGTAGCCCCTTCAGGGACGTGAATATGTACATTCCATTTATTAAATACCTTTGCATCAATATTTAAGAGATGTGAATGAGCTTTAAGATATTCGAAAGCAATGCGAGCAGATTCTTTCATAACATCGCCAAGGTTACCTGTAAGCGTTAACTCACCTTTACCTTTGCTTAAACTAACTTCAATAAATAAAATTTCACCACCGACAACAGTCCATGCAAGACCTGTAACAACACCTGCAACTTCATTGGAAATAGATTCATCTCTGTTAAAGATAGGAGCGCCCAGAATATCTACAATATCATCCTTAGTAATTTTTTTATTGTATTTATCTCCCATAACAATAAATTTTGCTCTGTTACGGATAACACGTGCAATATTTTTTTCAAGAGAACGCACTCCTGATTCACGGGTATAATCATTAATGATTTGAGCAATTATCTTATCAGGAAAACTAAGTTGTGATTTTTTTACACCATGAGCTTTGAGCTCTTTAGGAATAAGATGTCTTTTAGCGATTTCAACTTTTTCTTCAGCAAGATAACCACTGATATTAATTATTTCCATTCTATCGCGTAAAGCAGGATGAATAGTGCTCAGACTGTTAGCAGTAGCAATAAACATAATTCTGGAAAGGTCGTATTCAATTTCAAGGAAATTATCATAAAAGCTGGAATTTTGCTCAGGGTCGAGCACTTCGAGTAATGCAGCTTCCGGATCGCCATTTATATTGTTTCCTGAAACCTTATCAATTTCGTCTAAAACAAAAACAGGGTTTGAAGTCTTAATTTTTTTCAGACTTTGAATAATTCTGCCTGGCATAGCTCCGATATAAGTTTTTCTATGTCCTCTAATCTCGGCTTCATCTCTTAGTCCACCCAACGACATCCTGATGTATTTTCTGTTAACAGCATGAGCAACAGATTTTCCTAACGATGTTTTTCCAACTCCCGGAGGGCCTACAAGACATAAGATAGGCGATTTCATATCACCTTTTAATTTTAATACTGCAAGATATTCAATTATTCTTTCTTTAACTTTTTCCAGCCCGTAATGATCATTGTCAAGGATTTTTTGAGCATTCTTCAAGTCGAAATTATCCTCTGTAAACTCATTCCAAGGTAAATTAACTAAAATATCAAGATAATTAATTTGTATTGAATATTCAGGAGATGCAGAGTTCATACGCTGTAGTTTTTTCAGCTCGTTATCAAAAATCTCCGCTACTTCCTTTGACCATTTTTTATTTTTTGCTTTTTCTTTTAGTTCGTTAATTTCATGACCTGAAGGATTATCACCCAGCTCTTCCTGAATTTTTTTAAGCTGTTGATTTAACAAAAAATCCCTTTGTTGTTTATCTAATTCAACTTTAACTTTATTCTGAATTTGATTTTTTAACTCTATCATCTGCAATTCTTTGTTAAGATGTTTAAGAGCTAATTTACCTCTTTCCTCAATATCAGAAATCTCAAGAAGTTTTTGTTTTTCATTTACATCTACATTTAAATTTGAAGATATATAATTGATAATAAACAAAGGACTTTCGATATTTTGTAATGCAAAAGAAGCATCAGAAGGAATATTAGGAGATTTTTTAACTATTTGCATAGAAACATCTCTTAGCATTGAAATTAAAGCTTTAAAATTCTTTGATTGAACGGGTGGTTTTATATTCTCACATTGAGATACTTTTGCAATAATAAAAGGATCGGATTGTACAAATTTATCTAAATGAAACCTTTGTTTTCCCTGAATAATGACAGCAGTATTTCCATCAGGCATTTGCAAAACTTTAATAATTTTTGCTATTGTGCCAATACTATTTAAATCGTCAAAACAGGGATCTTCAATATCAGGATTTTTTTGTGATATTACTCCTAATATTTTATTATTTCTATTTACATTTTTTATCAGTTCAGCTGATTTCTCTCTGCCGACAGTAATAGGTATTAACACACCGGGAAACAAAACTGTATTTCGTAATGGCAATATAGGTAATGTCTCAGGAACTTTTTCCTTATTCATCTTTTTTTCATCATCCATTGTTAACAAAGGAACAAATTCAGCATTACCTGTTATAATTTCTGATAAATTTATAAATTCATGTTCAAACATTTCTTGTCTTTTTGTTCTTAATTATGAAAAATTATTATTTTGATTTGTCATAATGTCAGAAAAAAATTACTGACATTATTTTTAAACATCAAAAAAACATTAATTAAAAATTGTAATATTGTTATTATTAATAAATTATAAAGATACCAATATAGTTTAAATTAATCTCAATTTAATATTCAACAAATATGCCAATAATTATAATCATTGTTGTTTGATTAAAAAAAATAGAAAGGAAGATGATAACTTCCTTTCTAAAAAATAGTGTTTTTTATTTTACAACAAATTAATATATGTCACCTTAAAATAATATTTGCAAAACTAAACTTTTTTCCGTAACTTCTGGTTTAGAACAGATAATTAAAGCTATTTTAAAATGTCTTGGAAATAATCCAAACAATAGTAAAAAGAGCTGATAACCGAAGGACTAAGAATTGTTATTTTTAGTTTTAAACTTTTATCGGACAATAGTGAAAAAATATTAATTTTGCAGTGATTTTTTTTAATATCTAATACAAAAAATAAATGTTTGATAATTTAAGTGAAAGACTGGAAAAGTCGTTTAAAATATTAAAAGGACAAGGGCATATAACAGAGATTAACATTGCAGAATCATTAAAAGATGTCAGAAAAGCATTATTAGAAGCTGATGTTAGTTTTAAAATTGCAAAACAGTTTACAAATGAGGTTAAAACTATAGCCTTGGGACAGAATGTTTTAACGGCAGTATCTCCAGGACAGTTGATGATTAAAATTGTTCATGATGAACTGGTGAAATTAATGGGCAGTGAAAAAGTTGATATTAATATAAAAGCAAATCCTTCTGTAATATTGATTTCAGGTTTACAAGGGTCAGGTAAAACAACTTTTTCGGCTAAATTGGCAAATTATTTAAAGACTAAAAAAGGGAAAAATCCTTTGTTGGTTGCTGATGATATATACCGTCCCGCTGCTATTGAACAGTTAAAAGTTCTTGGTGAACAGATTAATACCGAGGTCTATGCTGAGGAGAATAATAAACAGCCTGTTAAAATAGCTAAGAGAGCAATTTCTTATGCTAAAGAAAAAGGATTTAATGTTGTTATTATTGATACTGCAGGACGTCTTGCTATTGATGATGAGATGATGAATGAGATTTCGTCAATAAAGAAAACCGTCAACCCTCATGAAACATTGTTTGTTGTCGATGCCATGACTGGTCAGGATGCTGTTAATACAGCAAAAGCATTTAACGACAGATTGGATTATGACGGTGTTATCTTAACAAAATTAGATGGTGACACACGTGGTGGTGCTGCTCTTACTATAAAAGCTGTTGTTAATAAGCCTATTAAATTTGTCGGTATTGGAGAAAAAATTGATGCTATTGATATTTTTTATCCTGCAAGGATGGCTGACAGAATTCTTGGTATGGGTGATATTGTCTCTTTGGTAGAACGTGCTCAAGAACAGTATGATGATGTACAGGCTAAAAAATTGCAGAAGAAAATTGCTAAAAATCAATTCGATTTTAATGATTTTCTTTCACAGATTAAGCAAATAAAAAAAATGGGTAATGTTAAAGACCTTATGGGTATGATGCCGGGTATGGGTAAAGCTATTAAAAATATTGATGTTGATGATGATGCCTTTAAAGGAATTGAAGCAATTATTTATTCTATGACCCCTTTGGAAAGACAAAATCCTAAAGTCCTTAATGGCAGCCGTCGTAAAAGAATTGCAAAAGGTAGTGGTACTAATATCCAGGAAGTAAACAGACTTGTTAAACAGTTTGACGATATCCGTAAAATGATGAAGATGATGACTGGCGGTAAAGGAAAAAATATGCTTAGAATGATGAATTCTATGAAAAGATAAAAGTAATTCAGATAGTTATCGAAAGAAAAAAAAATTAGAAAAATGGAAATATTAGATGGTAGGCAAATATCATTAGATATTAAAGAAGAAATAAAAAAAGAAGTGGCCGGATATATTGATAAGGGTGTACGTGCTCCTCATCTTGTAGCTATTTTGGTTGGTAACGATCCTGCCAGTCAGACTTATGTTAACAGTAAAGATAAATCTTGTAAAGAAGTTGGTATTACGTCTTCTCTTTATAAATATTCTAAGGATATCACTGAAAAGGAATTGCTTGAAGTTATTGATTTTATTAATAATGATGATGAAATTGACGGTTTGATAGTTCAACTGCCTTTACCAAAACATATCTCAGAAGAAAAAATTATTCAGCGAATTAATCCTGCTAAAGATGTAGATGGTTTTCATCCTATGAACATAGGTAAAATGGTATTAGGATTACCTACTTACATTTCTGCTACTCCTTTTGGAATTATACAATTGCTCGAAAGATATAATATTGATACTCAGGGGAAAAATTGTGTTGTTATAGGACGAAGTAATATTGTTGGTACACCTATCAGTATTTTGTTATCGCGAAAAGCAAAGCATGGAAATGCTACTGTTACTTTATGCCACAGCAGAACAAAAGATTTAAAAAATATTTGTAAAAATGCCGATATAATTATTGCTGCTATTGGCAAGCCTAAATTTTTAACTGCTGACATGGTTAAGAAGGGTGCTGTTGTTATTGATGTTGGTATTCACAGGGTGAAATCTGATAAGACAAAATCAGGATTTAAACTTATTGGTGATGTTGATTTTGATGAGGTCTCGAAAAAATGTAGTTTCATCACTCCCGTACCTCGCGGCGTTGGACCTATGACTATTGTTTCTTTGATGCAAAATACACTTAAAGCATATAAAAAAGAGGTGAAATAATTTTTTATGAAAATAAATAGATTCGTTTTTGTTTTAATTTTTTTTAATCTGATATTTTTTAATTCATATTCTCAAATATCAGGTTGTACTGATCCTCAGGCAATAAATTATGTCCAAAATGCAACTGTTAACGATGGTTCATGCTTTTATAAATCAACTAATTATTATCCTGAAACATTCATAAGTCCTATTTCAAGTACTGTTAATGAGACTTCAGGCTTAATATTTTTCAGGGGCGCATTATGGACTCATAATGATAGCGGAGGTAAACCTGAAATATATAAAATTGATACTATTACAGGTGACGTAGTTCAAATTATTAGAATTAATAATGCCACTAATGTTGACTGGGAAGATATTACCCAGGATTCGGATTTTATTTATATAGGTGACTTTGGTAATAATTTTGGTGACAGAGACGATTTAAAAGTTTATAAAATTTCTAAAACACAGATACCTCAAACCGGAAATGCACAAGTTGAGGCTTCTGTTATTAATTTTTCATATTCTGACCAGAAAAATTTTGCTGAATTTAAGAACAATAATAATTTTGATTGTGAGGCTTTTTTTGCTTTAAATGATTCTTTGTATTTGTTTACTAAAGATTGGGATGACCATAAAACCCGTATGTATGTCTTGCCTGCTAATGCAGGAACATATCAGATAAATCCTGTTTATACTTATAATGTTAACGGTCTTATTACAGGTGCTGATATTAATGCGGAAAAAAATCAGATTACCCTTGTGGGATATTACTCTTATGAATCGTTTATTTGGCTTATGTTTGATTTTAAAGGAAATGATTTCTTTTCAGGAAATAAAAGAAGAATTGATTTTTCTGATATGGCTTTTGTGCAAACAGAAGGCATTGCTTATTACGATAACAGAAATGTTTTTATGTCTTGTGAAAACTCTTCTTGTCCTCAGAGCCTTTTTAAAATTAATACAGGCATTTGGACGAACATAAATAATACAGGTATTAGTGAAACGAAAAATGTTGACAATTATGATGTTAAAATTATCCCTAATCCTGTTAAAGATAGTTTTAAAATTGTTTTTAATAATTTTAATGCTAAAAAAATAAAGCTGGAAATCAGAGATAATCATTGGAGAAAATTATACCATAAAAAATATCATCTCTTAAAAAATAAAGAAAATATTCTTAGTTTTAATGGCTTAAATTATAAACCCGGAATGTATTTCCTGAAAATTAAGACCAAAAATAAGATTATAGTAAAAAAATTAATTATTATTAATCATTAATCATTAATATTATTTTGAAAGAAGAATTGCTTAAAGGCAAAGTACTGCCATTAAAAGAAGAATTTTACAGTATTCAGGGTGAAGGCTTTAATACAGGTGAGGCTGCTTATTTTATCAGAGTGGCAGGTTGCAATATTGGATGCGAATGGTGTGACGAAAAAGACTCATGGAATGCTGAGAATTTTCCTTTGGTAGAAGTGGACACAATTGTTGAAAATGTGCTTAAAACCCAGGCAAAATCTGTGGTATTCACAGGTGGAGAGCCTTTGATGTATAACCTCGACTATGCTTGTGAACTTTTGAAAAAAAATAATATCAAAACTTTTCTTGAAACTTCGGGTACATATCCTATTACCGGTAAATGGGATTGGATTTGTCTATCGCCTAAACTTAAACGTAAACCTTTGAAAGAAAATTATTCTAATATTAATGAGTTGAAAGTTGTGATTAATAAAAAATCCGATCTGATTTGGGCAGAGGAAAATGCTAAATTTGTTGATGATAATTGTTATTTATTTCTGCAACCTGAATGGAGTAAGTTTAGTGAAAATATTAAGTTTATTATTGACTATATCCTGAAAAATCCTAAATGGAGAATTTCTCTGCAAATTCATAAATATTTGAATATTAAATAGATTGGGCTGAAAAGGATTTTAGATTTTAGAAGATAAAAATGATTTAATGTATATATTTAAATTAAAACCCGTAGCACGAGGCAATTCGTACTACGGGAAATAAAATCCTGTAGTACGGCTCCAAGTCCGTGCTACAGGTTTGGTATTTAATTTTTTTTATGCGTTTTCATGTGGATACTTTTTGAATAATAGAAAGAAAAGTTTTACAGAATATCAAAAAAAGATCTAAAATCGCTAATCGTTAATCCTTGCCTGTCCTGCCTGCCAAGTGAAATCATTTTTCTATTTCACAAGGTAAGGAGAAACGACTGTAGCAGGATTCTGAAATCAAAAAAAAAATGATTTAAGAAGATTAAAATGATTTAAGATTAATGATTTTAGATTTGAGATTTGAGAAGAAAATGATTTAATGTACATAATTTAGATTAATAGCCGTAGCACGAGAGAAATTCTTACTACGGCAAGCAATCCTGTAGTACGACTCTAAGTCGTGCTACAGGTTTAATAAGGATTAAAGATTAACGATTTTTGATTTGAGAAGATAGAGATGATTTAGTGTACATAATTAGATTTTAACACTTAGCACGAGGCAATTTATTTTATGTGAAATTAAATTCCACAGCCACGAATGCACGAATGTTTTTTTATAAATGAGAATATTTTAATTTTAATTATTTTACGCCCTGAAAGGGCATATTATTTCAGCCCAACGGCAACGCCTTGGGTAAAAAAGTATTAAAATGTTTATCGTCCTGTAAGGACAGCTTAAAATTGTTAGAATAATCATTAAAACCCGTAGCACTAAGCAATTCGTACTACGGGAAATAAAATCCAGTAGTACGGACTTGGAGCCGTACTACAGGTCTGGTGGTTAATTTTTTTATGCGTATTCATGTGGATACTTTTTGAATAATAAAAAGGTAGATTTATACAATATCTAAAAAAAAATCAAAAATCAAAAATCGCTAATTCTTGTTCTGAGATCAAAAAAAAATGATTTGAGAAGATTAAAATGATTTAAGATTAATGATTTTAGATTTGAGATTTGAGAAGAAAATGATTTAATGTACATAATTTAGATTAATAGCCGTAGCACGAGAGAAATTCTTACTACGGCA
>JAGGUV010000034.1 GCA_021158345.1 Bacteroidales bacterium | reverse complement strand
GTCTTATAATTATCATCTTATTATCAATATATATTTATACAATTAATTCGGAAAATCTGCATAAATATTTAGAAAATTTAGAAATAGCAAATTCTAATTTATTATCAGCGAGAGAAGCATTAAAAATTTCGGAATACAAATTCAAAACAATATTTAATAATATTAGTGATGATGTTTTTGTTACTGATATGGATGCAAATATCATTGAAATTAACGATGTAGCATGTAATAATTTAGGATACACCAAAGATGAATTTCTTTCAATGAAAATTGATGATATTAAATCGGAAAAATATAAAAAATACATCAAAAAAAACAGAGAAGAAATTATTTCAAAAGGAAAATTAAACTACGAATCAGAGCATAAAACAAAAGAAGGAAAAATTATTTCTGTTGAGATTAAAAGCAAATTAGCAGACCTCGAAAACTATAAGTACATAATAAGTATAGCAAGAAACCTAACTCAAAGAAAAGAATTTGAAAAAAAAATATTAAGTGCTGTAATTCAGACTGAAGAAAAAGAAAGAGAAAGATTTTCAAAAGAAATGCACGATGGAATAGGTCCTTTACTCTCTACAATAAAACTTTATGTTAACGAATTATGTTCGCCTGATATTGACCATGAAGAAAGAAAGCAAATGGTTGAATATACCAATGAACTCATTGACGAAACAATAAGCAATATCAGAACAATTTCAAATAATCTTACACCAAGAATTATTAAGGACTACGGACTTATGAAAGCTATTGATGCTTTTAGTAAAAAAGTTAATAAAACTAATAAAATAAATATCAATTATACTTATAAAGGCATTGACGATAAAGTAAACTTTGAGGTTCAATTAATATTATTCAGAGTTGTAACCGAGTTAATCAACAATACCATAAAACATGCTAATGCAAAAAATATTGACATTTTTTTAGTTAGAAACGATAACAACATATTTTTATCATACACTGATGATGGCATTGGTTTTAACATTAAAGAAACTATTAATAATAAAGAAACAGGCATGGGGCTGAAAAATATTATCAGCAGGGTGAAATCAATAAACGGAACCTGCATTTTTAAAAGCGAAAAAAATAAAGGTTTTAAACTTAGCATTGACATTACTATTTAGTAGTTTGAATAGCAAGCCTTAAAAAAATCAACAAATTAATAAGTATTTAAAATTATTAAAATCTGATTACAGGGTATTTTTTGCAAACACTATTAAATTTTTTAAATTTGCATAGATTAAAAAAAAATTGAACAATATTATTATCATGGAAGAAAAAATTAAAATCATAATTGTTGATGATCACGAAATATTTCGCAATGGTTTAAAAATGGTTATAAATAGATTTCATGATACTAAAGTTATTGCAGAAGCCTCAAATGGAAAAGATTTTCTTGCTCTCCTTGACAAATACATGCCTGACATTGTCCTTATGGATATTGAAATGCCAATAATGAATGGCATTGAAGCAACAAAAATAGCTTTAAACACATTTCCCGATTTAAAAATTATTGCTCTGACAATGTTTAATGAAGAAGCATATATTCAAAATATGATTGACTTGGGTGTAAAAGGTTTTTTGATAAAAAATATTTGCAAACAAGATCTCAACAAAGCAATTCTCAAAGTCTATGAAGGTGGTAATTATTATTCCGACGAGCTTTTTACCTTTTTTAACAAACAAATGACTAAAAACAAAAAAACTGTTAATAAAGCTGATGAATTAAAGCTCACACCACGCGAAAAAGAAATACTTCAACTATTATCACAGGGACTTAGCAATAAAGAAATTGCAAGCAAACTCTTTGTCAGTGAACGTACTATCATTGGACATAAATCGAATCTCTTATCAAAAACAGGTTGTAAAAGCACAATAAGCCTGTTATCTTATGCTATTAAAAACAATCTTGTTTCAATATAAAAAAACCGGTAATTTTACGCAATCTGCTTCATAAAATTATTGATTTTTCTAATCATTTCTTCATAAAATTTCATACTAAAAACAGTAATTAAGTCTCTTTTATTTTCTTATTTCCTGACATATCTTTGTCTTATTAAAAAAGGATATCAGGTCTAAGAAAAAAATGAAAGAAAAAATTAAAATATTAATTGCTAACAGCCACGAAATATACAGGAATGCACTTGAAATGGCATTAAGCAAAACCCCTAATGTTGAAGTCTGCTTTACAACTTCTGATATTAAAAATATAAACACTTTTGATAATATTGATATTCTATTATCAGATATAAATTCACCCGTAAACAGCAGCATTGAAAATTTAAAAAATATTACTGAAAAATATCCAGGCATAAAAATTATTGCACTTTCAATGTCACAAGGGAATGAATATTTAAAAGATTCTTTGAATAATATTGGAATAAAAAATTTATTGCAGCAAAGTGCTGATAGAGAAGAATTAAATAATGCAATAAATGCTGTTTATAACGGTAATAATTATATATCAAGAAATTTAATTTAAAAATATAAACATTTAATAATCGAAAACTATGGAAACAAAAAAGAAAATTTTAATTGTAGATGACGACATAGACGTTATCAACATTGTTGAAACTATTTTAACAAAAAAAGGTTATGAAGTAATCTCAGCAAACGACAAAACCGAAGGCATAGAAAAAATTTTAAAAGAAAAACCCGATTTAGCTATTTTGGATGTTATAATGACGACACAATACGAAGGTTTTGAACTTGCAAAATTAATTAAAGATTCTCCTGATTTACAAGATATGCCGGTATTAATGCAAACATCTATTGATGTATTATTCACAACAAAACCCAGCGTTCAGGCTATGGCAAGAGAATACAGAAAAAATCCTGAATATAAAGATTTGGATGTACTATTAGTAAAAAATATTAATACCGGTGATGCAGGTGTTGATTATAAATCAGAAACAGGTGAATCAATATGGTTTCCTGTAAATGGTTTTATTAGAAAACCTGTTGACGCAAATAAAATTTTACCTGAAATTAAAAAATTACTTTCATAATAGTTTTTGTTAATTGAATGTTTAATAAATGAGCTAAGGCCATGAATTTTTTGTTAGGTAGTCTTTTTTTAATTATTCAGGCCTTAGCCTTTATTAATATTCATAACATTTAATTTTTATTTCATTAAAAAAAAGAATGAAGATAAAAGATATAGCAGACATATTAAATGCAGAAATTGTTTGTGGATTTAACGAGATAAACAGGGAAGCAAATTATTGTTTTGCATCAGATCTTATGAGTGATGTATTAACAATAGATAAAGACAATCTACTACTAATTACAGGACTTTCAAATCTTCAAACTATCAGAACTGCTGAAATGTCTGACATATTTGCAATTATTTTTGCAAGGAATAAAGAAATTACAGAAGAAATGAAAAAGCTTGCAGAAGACAATAATATGGTATTATTAAAATGCAAATATTCAATGTTTAAAACATCAGGAATATTGTATAAAAACGGTATTAATCCTGTTTACTAAAAACACATCAAAGTGCAATTTGAATATAAAATAAAGGGTGGTGATTTTTCGGAAGCAGGTACAATATCCAGCAAACTGAAAAAAATTTTAAAGCAATTAAACATTGATAATAAAATAATTAAAAAAGTTGTAATTGCATTATACGAAGCAGAAGTTAATGTTATTGCACATGCTTATAATGGCAAAGTAAATATAGATATTGACACAGAAAAAATAGAAATTAATATTAAAGATAAAGGTCCCGGTATTGAAAACATTGCAAAAGCTATGGAAAAAGGATTTTCCACAGCTACATCAAAAGTAAGAGAAATGGGATTTGGGGCTGGAATGGGTCTCCCGAATATAAAAAAAAACTCGGATAAATTAGATATAAAAAGCAAAGTATCAGAAGGGACTAATCTTAAAATAATTACTTTTTTAAACAAATAACTTTTTAACGCTTAACAATAAAAAAAAATGCAAGAAAATTATTTTTATCACGCATTAAAAATAGATAAAAAGCAATGTATTGGTTGTACACATTGTATAAGCGTATGCCCTACCCAGGCAATAAGAATTATTAATGGCAAAGCGGAAATTATACAAAACCGCTGTGTTGATTGTGGAGAATGTTACAAAGCCTGCCCTGTTTCTGCTATTAAAGTAGAGGATAATGATTTAAATATTATTAATAAATTTAAATACAAAGTTGCTTTAATTCCTGCAATTTTAAGAAGCCAATTTCCTGATAACATTAATGAAAGTAAAATTTTCGACAGCCTTATTCAAATTGGATTTACTCATGTTTATGAAGTTGAATTAAGCGCTGACCTTATCAGTAAAAAAGTTAAAGAAGAGCTAAAATCTAAAAATTGTGTTAAGCCTTTAATATCAAGTTTTTGCCCTGCTATTGTAAGATTAATTCAAGTAAAATTTCCATCATTAATTGATAACATTATAAAAATAAAACCTCCAATTGATATTACAGCCCTGTATATAAAAAAACATCTTTCTGAAAATGGTGTTGACCCTAAAGATATCGGGATATTTTATATTACTCCTTGTGCTGCTAAAATTGCTGCAATTTATAGCCCTGTGGGAGAAATAAAATCTGTTGTTAACGGAACTTTTAATCTTAATAATATTTATAATAGAATTTTTAAAAATCTAATTAAAAATAATGAAAAAGATAACAATTCCCAAAAAATTAACCTGACAAAAACTCAACTAACATGGTGTCTTACAAATGGAGAAGCTAAAAATTATTCTTGTAAAAGTTTATCCATTGACGGAATTCAAAATGTTATTGAATATCTTGAAAAAATTGAAACGCAAAAAATTAAAGATGTTGATTTTCTTGAATTAAGAGCTTGTGATGAAAGTTGTGCAGGTGGAATTTTAAATGTTCAAAACAGATTTCTTAGTGTTGAAAAAATGATGAAACTTTCTAAAGAAAACACTAATACAAATTTTGTTTCAAAAATTACTGATTATAAAGAATTTCTTGAAAAGAAAATATTAATTGAGGATATAAAGCCAAGGTCTATGATAAAACTCGATGAAAATTTAGACCAGGCAATAAACAAAATGGAAAAAATTCAAAAAATAATGAATTTTCTACCTAAAATTGATTGTGGTGCTTGTGGTGCTCCCACTTGTCTCGCTCTTGCTGAAGACATAGCACAAAACAAAGCTGATATCTCTCAATGTATTTTTTTAAAGAAAAATATTAATACTGATAAAACTGTTGAAAAAATTTGGGGGAAAAACAGATTTAAAAACATTGAAGATTATGAAAGTTAAAGATATTGCTGAAAAATTAAAACTAAATATTTTCAGTGGAGAAGATTCTCTCAATACTGAAGTAAATGGCGCATATACATCAGATCTATTGAGTGATGTTATGGGCAATGCCAAAGCTGACAGCTTATGGATAACAATGCAGACACATATTAATATTGTTGCTGTTGCCTCTTTAAAAGATCTTGCTGCAATAATTATTGTAAAAGGAAATAAGCCTGACGAAGATACATTGTTACAAAGTAAAAAAGAAGGTATTTCAATTCTTGGCACTGATGAACAGGCTTTCGAAATATCAGGGAAAATATACAATTTATTAAAAGAAAAATAAATGAAAAAATTCAGGGCAGATATTCACATACACACTGTATTGTCACCTTGCGGTGATTTGGAAATGAGTCCTGATAACATAGTTAAAAAGGCAAAAGAAAAAAAATTAAATATTATTGGAATTACAGATCATAATAGTTTGAAACAATGTTCTGTTATTAAAAACATTGCAAAACAATATGGCATTTATACTTTAACAGGTGTTGAAATTACAACTAAAGAAGAAGTTCATTGCCTGGCGTTCTTTGATAAAAATGAAGAAATATTAAAATTTCAGAATTATATTGATAAATATTTACCTGATATTAAAAACAACACTGATATATTTGGTTATCAGGTTGTTGTTGATAAAGATAATAATATTATTGAATCTGTTGACAAGCTATTAATTTCAGCTATAGACCAGAGTATTGAACAAATTGAAAAAAAAGTTCATTCTCTTAATGGAATATTTATTCCTGCTCACATCAACAAATCAAAATTTAGTATTATTAGCCAGCTTGGATTTATTCCAAAAACATTAATTATTGATGCATTGGAATTGTCAAAGCATATTTCAAAGAAAGATTTTATTGAGAAATTCGAGTATTTGAAAAATTATACATTTATTCAAAACTCTGATTCTCATTATATCGACAATATTGCAGATGTAGTAACAATTTATAAAATGAATGAAATATCATTTGATGAAATAAAAAAAGCATTGCATAATATTGATGGAAGGGAGGTAATTGTAAATTGAAGACTTTATCATTACATATTCTTGACATTTTACAAAATTCAATTCGTGCTCAGGCTGATTTAATTGAATTATCAATAATTGAGGATTTGACAGAAAACACATTTAAAATTATTATTAAAGATAATGGCAAAGGAATGGATGTTGAATTAGCAAAAAATGCTGTTGATCCTTTTTTTACAACAAGAAAAACTCGTAATGTAGGTCTAGGATTATCATTATTAAAACAAAATGCTGAAAGAACAGGTGGCTATCTAAAATTAAATTCTGAAATTAATAAAGGAACAAATCTTGAAGTTATGTTTAAACACGATAGTATCGACAGACCTGTTTTAGGCGATATTGCAGGAGTAATTTGTTTAACATCAACATCAAACCAAAACATAGATTTTATATATCATCATAAAACAGATTCAGGAGAATATTCATATAAAACCAAGGAAATAAAAGATATTTTAAAAGACATTAACATATCAGATCCTGAAATTATGAAATATTTAAAATCAATGATTAACGAAAATTTAGAAAATATAAATGCAGATAATAAAAAAAATCGAATTAAAATAAAAAAATAAAAATCATGAAAAGGATAAAATCATTAGATGATTTAAAAAAGCTCAGTAAAAACGCTAAGAATAAATTCGATCTTAGAGAAAAAGCAAATGACCCTGATAAAGTAGTGCAGATTAAAGTAGCTATGGCTACTTGTGGTATTGCATCAGGAGCTAAAGAAACAATGGATTTTCTTATCGAAGAATTAGACAGACAGTCAATTAAAGCTATTGTTACTCAAACAGGTTGTATGGGATATTGTTATGCTGAACCAACAATAGAAGTAACTATGCCCAACAACGACCCTATAGTTTTTGGTTATGTTGACACAAAAAAAGCAAAAGAGATTGTTGAAAAATATATTAAGAAGAATGAATTAGTTGATGGTATTTTACCTGTAAACTATGAAACTATTGATAAACAATAAAAAAAAATTTTGAAAATGGCAAAATATAAAATGCATATTCTTTGTTGTGGCGGTACAGGTTGTCGTGCTTCAAAAAGTGATGAGATACTTGAGAATTTTAAAAAAATAATTCTTGAAAAAAATCTGGATGATGAAGTTCAAGTAATTCAAACCGGATGCTTTGGATTTTGTGAAAAAGGCCCTATTGTAAAAATTTTGCCTGACAACACTTTTTACACTGAGGTTACTCCAGAAGACGCTTTGGAAATTGTTGAAGAACATGTTATAAAAGGGAGAAAAGTAAAAAGACTATTATACATGGATCCTGATAAAAAAGAACATATCAGCGACTCTAAACACATGAATTTCTATAAAAAGCAAATCCGTATTGCTTTAAGAAACTGCGGTTTTATTAATCCTGAAAACATTGAAGAATATATTGCCAGAGACGGATATATGGCAATAGGAAAATGCCTTACAGAAATGACACCTGAGCAGGTAATTGCAGAAATAAAACTCTCAGGACTAAGAGGTAGAGGTGGCGGAGGTTTCCCCACCGGTTTAAAATGGGAATTTGCCAGCAAATATCACGACGACCAAAAATATGTTGTTTGTAATGCTGACGAAGGTGACCCAGGTGCTTTTATGGATAGATCTATTCTTGAAGGTGACCCACATTCTGTTTTAGAAGCTATGGCTATTTGCGGTTATAGTATTGGTGCTAACAAAGGTCTTATTTATATCAGGGCAGAATATCCTCTTGCTATTGAAAGACTTAAAATTGCTATTAAACAAGCTAAAGAATATGGTTTATTAGGTGATAATATTTTTGGTACTGATTTTAGTTTTGATATAACATTAAGACTTGGTGCCGGTGCTTTTGTTTGTGGTGAAGAAACAGCTCTTATTCATTCTATGGAAGGTCAAAGAGGTGAACCTACTCCTAAACCTCCATTCCCTGCTGAATCTGGTTTTATGAAAAAACCTACCAATGTTAACAATGTTGAAACATTTGCAAATATCCCTGTTATCATTAATAAAGGTGCAAACTGGTTTAACAAAATCGGCACTGAAAAATCAAAAGGCACAAAAGTTTTTGCTTTAGCAGGAAAAATTAACAACGTAGGTCTTATTGAAGTACCTATGGGAACAACTCTTAGAGAAGTTATATACGAAATTGGTGGTGGAATAAAAAGTGGCAAAGAATTTAAAGCTGTTCAAACAGGTGGACCATCAGGTGGTTGTTTAACTAAAGATTTCCTCGATACTCCTATCGACTATGATAATCTTGTTGCTGCAGGCTCTATGATGGGTTCAGGGGGTATGATTGTTATGGACGAAGACGATTGTATGGTGTCTATTGCTAAATTTTATATGGAATTTATTGTAGAAGAATCTTGCGGTAAATGTGTTCCTTGCAGACTCGGTACCAAACGACTTTATGAAATATTAGAAAAAATTACAAGAGGTAATGGTACCATGGAAGACCTTGATTTACTCAAAAACTTGAGTAAGACTGTTAAAGCTACTTCATTGTGTGGCTTGGGACAAACAGCTCCAAACCCAATATTATCTACTCTAAATAATTTTTACGACGAATATGTTGCACACGTTAGAGACAAAAAATGTCCTGCAGGTCAATGTAGGCATTTATTAAAATTTGAAATTGATCCTGAAAAATGTGTCGGATGTACAGTTTGTGCCAGAAATTGTCCTGTTAATGCTATTACAGGAACAGTAAAACAACCCCACACTATTGACCAGGAAATATGTATTAAATGTGGTGCTTGTTTCCAAAAATGCAAATTTGGTGCTATCAGCAAAAAATAAAAATTAATAAAAAATAATTTTAAAGATAAATAAAATGGCTGTAATAATAGAAAATAATACATTAAAACCTGAGCAAATAGAAAAAATTAAAAATATTTGCAAATCACACGGTAACAATGAAAATAATCTGATAAATATACTTCACGAGACACAAAGTACTTTTGGTTATTTACCTAAAGAAGTGCAAGAAGTCATCGCTGAGGAGTTAAATATTCCTGTAGGAAGAGTTTTTGGTGTTGTAACTTTTTATTCATTTTTCACAATGGTACCTAAAGGTGAACATCCTATATCAATTTGCCTTGGTACTGCTTGTTATGTTAGAGGTGCCGAAAAAATTCTCGAAGAATTTAAAAAAGAGTTAGGCTTGGAAGTTGGACAAACTACAAAAGATGGTAAATTCTCTTTATCTTGCTTAAGATGTATTGGTGCTTGTGGCTTAGCTCCAGTTGTAATGATTGGCGAAAAAGTATATGGAAGAGTAACTCCTGCATCAGTTAAGGATATTATAGCTGAATACAAATAAAATTAAATCTCATAATATAATTTGTTTAGTTTTAATTGGTTTTTAATAGAAAGGAGACCCGTAAAAAGGTCTCTTTTTTTATATAAATCATCTAAGTTAAAAATCTGTATATCTGTGACTAATAAAATAAATATATTTTACAAATACTCAATCTCCACTTCTTTAAGATATTTTTTTTCAAGAGTTTCAACAATTCTCTTAACAACAGTTCGACGTATCTCAAGTTCAACAGGTAAGTTTGGGTCCTGATGTGCTACATTAATTCTGGTTCCAATAACGAATTTAATTTTATCGCTTTCTAATAGCAATTTAACAATTCTGTCGGCAGGACCTTTTGAAAGTAAATAATCGTTACTATAAGTTTTAAGAATTTCTGATACTTTAGCTAAAGTAAGAATACCTTCTGTTATTAAATCCACACCGTCCATAAAAGAAATAGGAGGTAAATCAGGATCATCAAATTTAAAACTATCAGTAATTTTTCTGTTCAACTCCCTTGAAATTATATCGGAAGTAGTAGCACCGCTAAGAATTATTTTCCCGTCAAAATCATTAACTATTTTAGCTAACTCAAAATCTTTTTCTTTTTTAAAGGGAGGGCCTGTACATAATAAAAGTTTTCTTGGTTTACGAAAATATATTACTGAGCAGGAAGAATCATCTTTAGAAGAATAGTCATCATTAATATAAGCTTTATTAACAACAGATGCAGCAAGTTTGCCTGCAGAAATTTCAGGTTGAGAAGTAATTGTTTCTTTTAAAAAACCGGTTAAATTATCAACTCCCCATCCAAGAAGATACTTACCATTACCCAAACCCGATTGAGTTATGCCATCTGAACAAATAATTATTCTGTCTTCTTTTTGAGCATAAAATGTGGATGTTCTTATTTCCTTACCTGCATTTTTTTTACTCTCTAAAATAATATCATTCCAAGGTGGGTGAAACAATTGATTGCCTCTGAATATTATACACGAAGGATTATCATATTCCAGAATATTAACTTTTCCGTCTGCAGAAATATCAACAATAGTAAAAGTAGAATAGCTGATTTTTCTTTCACTGCAAACAGGCAGAGTATTCATTATTATTTCAGCTATTTTGTTTGCTTCTTTATGTTCTTGAGTAAAATTAACAGCCATAGTAGCAGTTAACGTAGCCAAAATATTAGCTTTTACACCACTACCCAAGCCATCGGAAAGAACAGCAATAACACGGTTTTCTTCTTTTATTTTTCGCGACAAAAAAACATCACCACAGATTCTTTCATTTTCATGATTTTTTTGTCTGATATCAACATCAATATAAAAATTCTCTGCCATTTATTTTTTTGTTTTTCCCGACTTATAAAATTCAATAATAGAATTCAACATTCTTTCTGTTTCAGAAGCACCTTCTCCTAAGAAGAAACCAATTTTCTGTACAAGTTCAAGATTTCTGTCAACAACTTCAGTAATTCTTTTAATAGCCTCTTCTTTTCTAACTTCAGGAGCATACATATCACGAATTACAGCACCTACTATACTATGCTTCTTAATTGTAAACACAGACACATTCAATATGCTGTCGTTAATCTCCACATCCTTGTTCATGACATTTTCATTTTTTGTCATAACAAAAGAAACCAGGTTACAAAAATTTAAAGGCAATAAAGATTTCAATTCAGCACCAATCAAGCCGGGAATTATTTCGCTAATTTCCTCTGCATCTTTACCTAAAATATTAACAAAGCTTTGATTAGATTTCAAAATTTTAAATTTCTCATCAATAATAACAATGGCTATGGGCAATTTTTGCATCATAATGTCAACAACTTCAGAAGCTTGTTCTGCAAGTATTTGTTTTTCCACGGCTTTTTGTTCCGATTGTTTTAAGGCTATTTTTGTAGAGGCCAAATTATCGTTTGCAACTTTTAACTTATCAATATATTCGTTTCTGTTTCTTATGGCAAACACAGGACACATCTCTGTTTTGGCAAGACCTTTGCAAACCGCAACAGCAAATTCCCTGCAATTTTTATAACCACAGGAGCCACATCCTAACCTATCGTTATATCTTCCTATTGCTTTTAATATTGCATTTATTTCATTTTCAGAAGGATATGAAATCCTTTTATCATCTTTTTTAAAGCTTCTTTCTAAATTTAATACTGAATATCTTTGAATATTTTTATTCCATTCATTCTCGTCAAAATCCTTCAATCTTTTGTTGGCATAATTCACTACTAAAGTATGTCTAAGAAATTTTCCTACATCAGGCGATGTTCCGGGCCCCATAATACATCCATCACAAAAAAACAGATCAAAATGTTGTTTTATTATTTCAATATTATTTTCAAATTCATTTACAGATTCTATTACATTCAATTTCCCATCAAGGGAAATAACACTGCCTTTCAATAAATCCTCATTAATATTTACTGACTGTATCATTCCATTTGCAATTGGGAACAAAGAGCCTTTCATCCCAATAGGCGCATCAAAATCAGAAAACTCTACCGACGACTCAGTAATATTTTCCTCTTTAAAAAGGTCTCTTAATTCAAGAAACGTTAAAACAGAGTCTACTTTGCCATCATCATCAAAATTCAAGGCTTCATCTTTGCTTGCAATACAAGGGCTAATATATACAACTTTAGTTTCATTGCCATATTTTTTATGAACAACTTTAGCAGTAGCAATCATAGGAGTAACAATAGGTGCAAGATTTTTAACCAAATCAGGATGAAATTTTTCAATATAGGATACTACAACAGGGCATTTTGAGGTGATATAATATTTACCTTTAAAATTATTAAAAAGCTCTTCATATTTTTTTGCCACAAGGTCAGCACCAAATGAAACTTCATTAACATAATCAAAGCCAAGAGCTTTTATCATCATAACAAATTTTCTGTAATCTCTGATGTCGTCAAATTCACCGGAGATGCTGGGTGCAACTATTGCCGCTACTTTATTGTCCGATTTTAAAAGTTCTTTTGTTTCTTCTTTTGAATCTCTATATTTTATTGCATTTGGTGAACAGACTTTCAAACACTTACCACAGCCAATACAACGTTGGTTATTTATTGTAACATATTTCTGATTTACCTTAACTTCAATAGCTTTTACAGGACATACTCTTACACATGCATAACATAATTGACATTTATCTTTTAATATTTCAAATAATGGTGAAGGCATTTTTTTTATATTGAATTATCAATTAATTATCATTTTTTTTATTTAAAAATTTTATCTAAAAAATCTATCACTTCATCAGGCATTATATTCTCGTATATTTCATCATCAACCTTAATAATCGGTCCCTTTTCACAATTTCCCGTACAATGTTCTCCATGAAATATAACACTATCCTCAAGATTATGCTCTTTTAAATAATCAGATATTATTCTAACTGTTTGTTTATTACCTCGTGCAAAACAAGAACTGCCCAAACAAATTTTTATTTCGGTCATAAATCTTTCTATTTCAATTAATATTTCAAAAATAGATTATTCTGTTCAATTTACCAAATAACTTATAAAAAATTTGATTTTTCTAAAATAATATTAATAATTTTTTTTAAAATTCAGTTAATTATTTATTTTTGTAACAATACTTAAAAAAAATATAAGAAATAACATTATCGATATTAATT
>JAGGUV010000132.1 GCA_021158345.1 Bacteroidales bacterium | reverse complement strand
TAGTAATATATAGTATTTATCTAAAGCGTAGCTTTTATAAAATAACATATTTTAGTAATAAACATAGAATATTTTTAATTAAATAAATAAACAATTGTATATTAATGCGTAACGAGTAATTATATGTAGTTTTTATTAAAACAAATAATGTAATTGGGTGTGTTTACAAATGTAAAATACATATAAATTACATATGTAAACAAAATAATAATTATATTTGTAAACATTATTTACAAAATAACATTAAAATGACAGATAGAATATTATTAATTTTAAAAGCAAAAAATTTATCATCATCACAGTTTGCTGATAAATTAGGAGTACAGCGTTCAAATATTTCTCATATTCTTTCAGGCAGGAATAAGCCCAGTTTAGATTTCATTATGAAAATTAAAAATAATTTTCCGGAAATAAATACTGATTGGCTATTATTTGGAAAAGGTGAGATGTTTGAAAATGTTTCTGATAAGCAGGATAAAGAAATTCTTAATAAATATCCTGATATTGACTTATTTAATAGTAATGAAGAAATAAATATTAAAAAAGAAAATGAAGCCGGTTTACAAAACGAAATTAATATATCAGAAAAAAATAGTTCTGTTATAAAAGATGAAAATATTGAAAAGAAAATTAAGATTGCTGAAAATGAGCAAAGTAAAACAGTGGAAATGATAGTGATTTTTTATAAAGACAAAACCTATAAAGAATATTATCCTAATAAATAATTAATATCTTTCAAGACCGGAGAAAAAGAAATTTGCTTCAATTTCAGCGTTTTTATCTGAGTCAGAACCGTGCACAGCATTTTTGCTTAATGAAAAACCATAAATTTTCCTTAAAGTTCCGTTTTTGGCTTTTACAGGATCTGTTGAACCGATAAATTTTCTGTAATCTTCTACTGCATTATTTTTTTCGAGTATTGAAGCTATTATCGGACCTGAGCTCATATAATCTGTTAGAGCATCATAAAAATCTTTGCCTTTATGAACAGAATAAAATATTTCCGCTTGTTTTTTTGTTAAATGTACTTGTTTTAAAGCTATTATTTTGTATCCTGTTTTTGTAATCCTATCGAATATTTCGCCTGCTAAACCCTCGTGTACTGCATAAGGTTTAATGATTGTCAAAGTTATATTATTCGCCATAATGTAAAAATTTATTAAGATTATATAAATATAATATCTTTTTTTAATTTATTATTAATAAATTTGAAAAAAATTTTAAAAAATTGAATTCAGACAAAATTAAAGAACTTAAAAATAGAATAAATTATTGTAAAAATATTGTAATTACTACACATAAAAATCCTGATGGTGATGCAATAGGCTCTTCATTAGCACTTTATCATTTTTATAAAAAAAAGAATTTTAATGTTAAAGTAATAGTTCCAAATCAATATCCGAGTTTTTTGGCATGGTTACCTGCTAATGATGAAATTATTGTTTATGAAGATGATAAAAAAGCAGCTTCTGATTTATTATTCAAAGCTGATATTATTTTTTGTTTAGATTATAATTCTTTAAACAGAACAGGGGGGCTTTTTGAATTATTAAAAAATAATAATGCTGTTAAGATATTGATAGATCATCATTTGAAACCTTCTAATGATGAATTTGACTATATTTTTTCTGAAACTGATACCTCTTCCACTGCTGAGTTAATATTCGATTTTATTAATAAATCAGGTGATATTGCACTGGTTGACAAAAATATTGCAGAATGCCTGTATGTTGGCATTGTTACTGATACAGGCTCTTTCAGCTATTCTTGTAATAATTCTAAAACATATACTATTGTTGCAGAATTAGTTAAAACAGGTATTGATTGTGCTTTAATTCATGATTTTGTTTATAATAGTTTTTCTTTTAGCAGAGTAAAATTGCTTGGTTTTACTTTGTACCAACGATTAATTGTTTTACCTGAATATCATACTGCTTATATTTATTTATCAAAATCGGATTTTGAAAAATTTGATTTTAAAAATGGTGATACAGAAGGTATTGTTAATTATCCGCTTTCTATTAAAGGAATTTATTTTTCTGTATTGTTTACCGAAAAGGAAGATTATGTGAAAATGTCTTTAAGATCAAAAGGCGAATTTTGTGTTAATGAGTTTGTAAGAGACAATTTTAATGGTGGTGGCCATAAAAATGCTGCAGGTGGTGAATCGTTTTTATCATTACAGAAGACAATAGATAAGTTTGTTAATCTATTACCTTTTTATTCTGAAAAAATTAAAAAATCTTTTTGATCAATGAAAAATTTATATATTATTCTTTTTGCTTTTTTCATTTTATTTTCAGCATGTAACAAAAATAAAAAAAATAAAAATCAGAATAGCGCAGATTATAAAACTTTGAACAAAACCTTGGAAAAAGTTAATAAACAGCTTGTTGCTTCGGAAGATGAACAGATTGAAAGTTTTATTAAAAGATATAATTGGAAAATGAAGAAAACAGGTACAGGATTAAGGTATCTGATTTATAAACATGGCAAAGGAGAGAAAGCAGAAAAAGGAAGAATAGCAAAAATTAATTATCGTGTTAATTTACTTAATGGTGATTTGTGCTATTCCTCAAAAGATAAAGGCCCCAAAGAATTTGTAATTGGCAAAGGAAATGTTGAGTCAGGACTTGAACAAGGAATTTTATTACTGAAAGTTGGAGACAAAGCGAAATTTATTTTACCTTCGCATTTGGCTTTTGGTCTTATTGGAGATCAGGATAAGATACCTGCTAAGGCTGCTTTAGTGTATGATATTGAATTACTTGAATTAAAATAAATTTATTTATAAACCTTAATATACAAAAAATGAAAAAGAATTATTTAGTTAGTTTATTGTTTTTTACTATTACAATAGCATTTGTTGCATGTAATAATTCCGGAAAATATCCGGGTTTTAAAAAAACCGATTCAGGATTATATTACAAATTTTATGTTAATAATAATGATTCTGTAAATCCTATTATTGGGGATATTGTTACCGTTGAAATGAAATATTATACAAAAGATACTGTATTATTTGATGGTGCAGGCCGTTCTTTTCCTTTACGTCTTGACAAACCACAGTTTAAAGGTGATTTTACTGAAGGTCTTGCTATGATGCACAAAGGCGATAGCGCTACTTTTATTGTCAGTGCTGATTCTGTTTTTCTTAAAACATTCAGATTAAGATCTTTACCTCCATTTATTGATAGTGGTAGTATGATGTATTTTGATATAAAACTTTTAAAAATTCAAACTGAAGAACAATTAAAAAAAGAAAGAGAAATTGAATTATCACAGTTAAAGGAGAAAGAAACTGAAGACCTTAATAATTATCTTCAAAAAAATAATATTAAAGTTAAACCACTAAAAAGCGGACTTTACTATATTTCTTTAAAGGAAGGAAAAGGCAGAAGAGCAAAAGCAGGGAAAACTGTTAAGGTTCATTATACTGGAAGATTTTTAGATGGTAAGAAATTTGACTCTTCTTATGACCATCCAAATAAAAAACCTATTGAATTTAAATTAGGTCAAGGTTCTGTCATTAAAGGCTGGGACGAAGGTATTGCTTTGATGCGTACCGGTGGAAAAGCAAAATTTATTATTCCTTCTTATTTAGCTTATGGCGATAGAGGTAGAGGTGGAATCCCTCCTTATTCTACTTTGATTTTTGAAGTTGAATTGATTGATGTAAAATAATTTTTTAATATTATGATTAAGAAATGTATTTTTTTGATTTTTGGTCTAATAATATTTTTTGCTTGTAATGAACAGGAAAAAAATTCTTTTAAAGGATTTTCAAAAGCAGATTCAGGTCTTTATTATAAAATTTTTCATAATGATAAAGATACTGTAAAAGCAAAAATTGGCAGCGTCCTTCATCTAGATATGTATTATAAAACAGAAGATACTCTTTTATTTAATAGTAAAAGAATGCCTTATCCTTTGCGTATTACACTTACAGAACCTTCTTATAAAGGTGATTTTTTTGAAGGTCTTGCTATGCTAAATGTTGGTGATAGTGCTGTGTTTATTACTTCTGCCAAAGATTTGTATTTTAAAAAGTTTAATGCAACAAAATTACCTGATTTTATTAATGAAAATACTAATATGTATTTTCATGTTAAACTTCTCGGCGTTAAGAGTAAAGCCGAGATGGATGTTATTAGAAAAAATGAAGAAAAGCAGTTATTGCAGAATTATATTAAAAATAATAATATCAAAGTAAAACCTTTAAAATCAGGTATGTATTTTATTGAAAAACAAAAAGGGCATGGAAACAGACCTGATACAGGTGATATTGTTAAAACCCATTTTTCTATTACTTTATTAGATAATACACCCATATTTTCTACATATAAAAAAGGTAAAGAGCCTGTTGAATTTGTCTTTGGCAGAAAATTTGACGTGGAAGGATTCAGGCAAGCTATTTCAATGATGCGACCAGGTGGTATTGCTACTGTTATTATGCCTTCAAAATTAGCTTATGGTGAAAATGGACGTGATAATTTAATCCCGCCTTTCACCCCTTTTATTTATCATATTAAACTTGTTGGCATTAAAACTAAAGCTCAAATTGAGAAAGAAAAAAAGAAAAAGCTTTTGTTAAAAAAAGAACAAGCAAAAAAAGCTAAGGAGCAGGAGCAAGGAAAAATCCAGAAGTATCTTGAAGACCATAAAATTAAAGTTAAACCTACACCCAGCGGCTTATATATTGCTACAATAAATCATGGTAAAGGTAAGATGGCAAAAGAAGGTTGTAAGGTGAAAGTTAATTATATTGGAAAATTATTAGATGGTACTATATTTGATTCTTCTTTTGATAACGATGATGGAAAGCCTTTTGAGTTTATTTTAGGAAAGGGACAAGTGATTAAAGCATGGGAAGAAGGTATTTCCGGGATGGCTGAAGGAGGAAAAGCTATTTTAATTGCTCCTTCTAAATTATGTTATGGTGCCAGAGGTGCCGGAGAAAAAATACCTCCATATTCTCCTCTTGTTTTTGATGTTGAATTGGTAGAAGTCTCTGACGCAACAGAATAGTATTTTTCGGCTGTGTTAAATGTTAATAAAAAGCATTTAATACAGCCTTTTTTATTTATAATGATGTAAGATGTTT
>JAGGUV010000091.1 GCA_021158345.1 Bacteroidales bacterium | reverse complement strand
AGTATTTCAACGATTTTTACAACATAAGTTATTTCTTGTCCAGGAGGTATTGGCATAGGAGGCATCCATGTAAAAACAGGATATTCATCTTGTATAACTGCTCCATCCTGGGGAGAAATAAGTTCAGGGGGAGAAGGATGTACTACATTTACCTGAATACAATCCTTACCGAGTTCCTGATCATTGTCAGCATTTTTCACATAAACGCAAAGAGTATAGTTGCCTGCTGGCAGACTGCCTGTTCTTATGGCTATCTCTTTAGCCTTATCGTATTTGTGGTTAAAGTTACCTGATACAGGTTCCAAAGTCGAGGGTTCAACAGGTCCGGAATAACCCGCCTCAAGATCAAAAGACGATGAATTTCCAGTCCATATCCGATCACCATTGTCATTGTTAGTTACTGTACCATGCAGATAAATAATATAATTTTTTTGTGTAGTATTAGTAATGGTTTGAAGTTTCCATAAATCATCAATATTCACCTGATTTGGTGGTGGATATTGAAGTTTGACTATTACTTGTGAATTAACTTTTGCAGTGAATGATAAAATTAAAACTACAATTAATGTAAAAATTGATACATTAAATTTTTTTCTTGTTTTCATAAGCTTAATATTTAAGGTTAATAATAATTTTTTTTATTGATATAATAATTCAATGTAAAATTATTATGATATTAATATTAAGTCAATGATAAATGAGTGAACAAGTGTTTTGAATTATTGTACGGTTGTTTTTGATGTGTAAATGAAATGGATATTTTGCAAAAATCTGAATATGTATTACTTCAGAAGGGAAATACAAAATGGTTTTAGGTTTGAGTATTGGTGCTTGTAATTTTAGATTTATGATTTGAAATTTTAGATTTAAATTCACCAATATAAACAAAATTTTAAATTTTAAATCTGAATTCTAAAATCGTTAATTGGTATTCGATATTCAAATTATTTATAATATTCGGATTTTTTGACAAACACTATTTATACCGACCTTGCATATTCTTTAAGTCTATCAATAAAATATTTTTTTTTACTTTCCGAAACATTAACACTGGAGTCGTCTTGCATAATTATTGTTCCACTTTTGCCTTTTATATAATGTTTTACGTGTTTTAAATTTATTAAATATTTCTTATGAACTCTGCAAAAATTGATATCGGAAAGTATTTTTTCAAAATTATTAAGCGATTTTGAAACTACTATTTTCCTGTTATTTGTCAAAAAGAAAACAGTATAATTACTATCAGCCTCACATCTTATTATTTCATCTAAATTTATAATTTCCAGTCCGTCAAAAGAAGGTAAAATTATCTTTTGATGTTTATTGTTTAAACTATCTCTAAGAACTTGCATTTTTTCATTAAAAATATCTTTACTTTTAAGATGTTCAAATCGTTTTACAGCTTTTTGTAATTCATGATAATCAACAGGCTTAAGCAAATAATGAATAGCTGAAAATTCAAAAGCTTTAAGTGCATATTGATTATATGCAGTAACAAATATTACTTCAAAAGCTTTAAAATCGACATTTTCAAGAACATCAAAACCATCGCCGTCAGGCATTGTAATATCCAGAAAAACCAAATCGGGCTTTAATTTGTTAATATTTTCAACAGCCTGTTCTACTGATTCCGCTGTGCCAATTATATTTACTTCAGGACAATATTTTTCTAACAATATACTAAGAGAAAAAATACTTTTCTTCTCATCATCAACAATAATTGTGTTTATTAAATCTTTCATTTTCAATAATTAATAAAAATTAGAGGTATATATAATTTAACTTTTGTACCTATAGGTTCATGCTCGTCATTGTACAGGTCGATAATTTTAACTTTCATATTTGATTTATAAATATTATTTATTAAAGTTATTCGCTCTTCAATGTTTTTCATCCCTGTTGATTTGTAATGTTTTTTATTTTTAGAGATTTTCTCTGCTTTTTTTCTGCCTATTCCGTTATCTTCAATGGAGAACAAAATAGAAACATTATTGTTTTTTTCGATATTAAGTTTTAACAATCCCTTAGTTTTTTTTAGCATTAATCCGTGCCATATAGCATTTTCAAGGTATGGTTGTATTAACATTGGAGGGATGCGAATATCGTCTTTATCAATTGCTTGGTCAATGTTAATTTTATAGTCGAATTTATTTTCAAATCGTAATTTTTCAAGTTCAAGATATATTTTTAATGTTTCTAATTCTTCAGATAATGATATTGTGTTATGTTTTGAGTTTTCCAAAACTTTTCGCATTAATGACGAAAAATTTGCAAGATATAAGTCTGTTGTTTCATCATCTTTTTTCAGAATAAAATATTGAATAGAGTTTAATGAATTAAAAATAAAATGAGGATTCATTTGAGATCGCAAGGCTTTTTGTTCTGAAAGCAATAATTCTCTTTTGACTTCTTCCTTTCTTTTCTGATATCTTAAAATAAATAATACTATTCCTAAAATAATAGCTGCTGCAATAATCGAAATAAGAATAATGAACCATAATTTATTTGTAAAATGTTTTTTTATTGTAAAACTAAGTGCGATGGGGGTTTTGTTCCAATTTTCTATTGTATTGCAGGCTTTTACGTAAAAAGTATAATTTCCTGGTTGTAAGCCGGTATATCTTGCAGAAGTGTTTTTTGTTTTAATCCATGTTTTATCACTGCCTTTTAACATTATGCTGTAAGTGATATCACCAGGCCCTTTATAACTAATACCTTTAAAATGAAAAGTAATATTGTTCTGATCATGTTTTAATTGAAAAGTATCTTTAAGTGATGTTCTTTTATCATTAACGGAAATTCCTTCGAAATGAACTTTTGGAGGCATAATGGATTTCTCTATTTTTTCAGGATTGAATGAAATTAGACCTTTATTTGTAGCTACCCATAAATAATCTCCGGATCTCCGTATTTCATTTATTTCATTTGACGGTAAGCCTTCCCAAACAGTATAATTTTTAATTTTATATGTAAATTTATTTTTATTTATAATATTGATTTTACTTAAGCCCTTATTAGTTCCAACCCAGATAATAGAATCATTATCAACAAAAATAGTCCTTATCATGTTACTGCTTAATCCAGCATTTTTATTTATATAAAAAATGCTGTCAGGAGATTTTACTATAATGCCATTAACACGTGTTCCTACTAACAAGTGATTAGTTAAACCTTTAATTTCTGTGATACGACTCTTAAAGATAGTGTCTTCATTACCATAATATTTAAATTTTTTATTCTGAAAGCTGTATAAACCATCCATGGCTCCAAGCCAAATAACGCCATTATTGTCCTCGTAAATTGCGCGTATATGTTTATCAAAAGCATCTTCTCTCGAATCATAAACAATTGTTGAACCTTTGTATTTTAGGAAGCCCATTATTGTAGCTATTAATACGGATTTGTCTTTTGTTTCAATAGCTTTATATAATTTATTTCTAATAATTACATTTAAAAGAATTTTTTGTCCTGAGGAATTATATTTTAAAAATTTTGAAGTAATAATCCATATCGAACTATCGGAATGACATAAAATATCTCTTCCATAGGTTTTGTTATTAACAGAATTAAAAAAGTTTTTAACTGAAATAATTTTATCTCCTTTTATGTTGCATTTATATATTTTATTGTCATTAGTTGCAAAATATAAATTATTGCAGGTAATATCCATAGAAATAATATTATCATTAGAAATACCATCTTTTTTGTCGAAAACTTTAAATTGAAATGATGGCACTAAAAATAACCCGTCACCCTCTGTTGAAAACCAATAATTTTTTTCGGCATCTTTTAAAACTCTTGTTACTCTTAAGTTTTTGAAAAATCGAACAGGTCTTTTATCAAGTTCATTTTCTTTATATAAATATACACCATCATATTCTTTTCTTATCCAGATATTTCCATTCTTTTCTTTGTAAAGATTAGTCTTGCATAAAAAATGAAGATTATTATAAATAATTTGTGGTTTAGATACTTGATGCAATTTATAATCATCAAGAATTTTGTAATATTTATTGTTGATAATATAATATTCTTCTTCAGTTTCAGACGGAAAATCAAGTGAATAATTATCTGTATTTGATTTTTGACTATTATCTGTATTTAATTCATCTAAAATCCTGTTAATATTTTTTTTATCGCAGATGTCATTAAATAATAGGTTATAATTATTCTGAATGTTTAAAATAGTATCAATTTCTTCGATTTTGTTATCTGGAGAAATTTTACAAATTTTATGTGATTTTTTCGATTTAAACCAAATAATATCCAATGTATCAACTTTAATAGATTTTGTGAAATATATATCACCCTTTTCTATAATAGAATCATTTAAAGAGTATTTATAAATTTCACCGTTTTCGTAATAACTAAGAAAACCCGAATAAGATAAAAACCAAAGTTTCCCGTTTTTCCCCTGGTAAATATTTATTGTTGAGTTAGCTGCAAGGCCATTTTGAGTTGTATAAGTTATAAAACTATATCCATCGAATTTGCAGACCCCATAATTAGTTGCAAGCCAAATATTCATTGCAGTGTCTTGTGTGATATCAAATATTTCTGAACTTGGCAGTCCATCGTTTACTGTATAATGCTTATAAAAAGAAAGTTGTGCAACTGAATTAAATAGTATAAATATTGACAGGAAAATTGTAAATGACACTTTTTTAATAATACAAGTATATTGCATTGTTGTTTTTTTTGATTATAGCTCAAAGTTAATAAAAAAAAATAACTCTGCAAGAAATGAATATTTAGTCCTTTTTAGGAATTTATAAAATATAACTTTGCTTATAATGGCGTAGTTTTATATCATTATAAAAAAAATTATTTATCTTAAGGGGGCTTCTAATAATTCCTTTCTTCCAACACTTTAATTCAATCATTTTCTAAATTTTATATAATATCTTTTATATCGCACTTAGGCTAATACCTAAGGTTTAATTAGATTAAAATTATAATATCTCAAATGATTTTTGATTGCAATAGTCTTTTTCTTCCTTTATTATTTTTTTAATAAAGATCAATAAAAGGATTAATGTTGTAATTTTTCTATAACTTTAGGATTATGTTTGTATTTGAATAGAATCATAAAAGCAATAGCGACAACAAAAGCGTATATAGCGAAAGTAAACCAAATATTTTGCCAATTTTTAATCCCGTTAACAGTAAAGTAGTCGACAATCCAACCACTTCCCATTCCGCCAATAAAAGCACCAAAGCCGTTTGTCATTATCATAAACAGACCTTGTGCACTTGCTCTGATTTTAGGATCAGTTTCTTTCTCTACAAATAAAGAACCTGAAATATTAAAGAAATCAAATGCCATTCCATAAATTATCATTGACAAAATAAGGAGCCATAACCCTGAACCGGGATTTCCAACACCGAATAATCCAAACCTTAGAACCCAGGCAAACATGCTCATAAGCATTACTTTCTTAATGCCAAATTTACGTAAGAAAAAGGGAATTGTAAGAATAAACAAAGTCTCTGACATTTGAGATATAGACATTAAAATTCCGGGGTGTGCTACAGCAAAAGAATCCTTGTAATTTGTAGCAAAATCATGAAGGAAAGGCTCGCCAAAAGTATTGGTTATTTGTAGTGCTGCACCAAGAAGTAAAGAAAAGATAAAAAATACAGTCATTTTACGTTGTTTGAATAATGCAAAAGCATCTAAACCTAAAGCAGTTACAATAGAACCTCCTTTTGTTTTATTTTCAGGACGACATTTTGGCATTGTAAAGGCATATACCCCTAAAAGCAATGATGCTGCAGAGCTGACATATAATTGCATAGGACTGACTGTCCAATGCGCAAAATCAATAACCCACATGGCTGTAATAAAACCAATAGTTCCCCATACCCGTATTGGGGGGAAATCTTTTATAATATCATAACCTTTTTGTTCTAAAACAATGTATGATACTGTGTTGTTGAGTGCTATTGTCGGCATATAAAACATTGAGATTAATAGCATAATAATATACATTGAGCTGAAACTTGTGGCTTGAGATGCTAATAATAACAAAACGGCTCCAATTAAATGACTCATACCATAAACTTTCTCTGCATTCATCCATTTATCTGCAATAATTCCCATTAAAGCAGGCATAAATAATGAGGCTATTCCCATTGTGGCATATATACTACCTACTTGTCCTCCTGTAAATTTTAAGGTTACTATCATATAACCTCCAAGTGAAATCAACCATGAGCCCCATACAAAAAATTGTAGAAAATTCATCAGAGTGAGTCGTGTCTTTATTCCCATAATGTAATCTTATTTTTTATTTTGTCAATTTTATTTATTTTAATTTTTTTTAATTGCAAATGCTTTAAAAATTAATTTGATGTGAAAGTACTAAAAAATAAGCATTATCCAATATTATTTTTGTCATAAAAATACAAAAATATTGAATTATTATTTTTGTCAAAAATACAAAAATTTATAAGAAATTTATATTGTGAATAAAATATAATGTTTATCCGATTAATAGAAGACTCCTAAACTTAACCCGCTTTATTCATACAAAAACGAAGTGAATTGTATGAATGTGTGATAGATAGTGTGGGGAAAGTGGGAAATCCCGATTTAGTAATACCCAAATTTGTTGGTATCACTTAATCGTAGAAAATTAATGAATTTTCAGGGTTAAAATAAAGAATACTGAATTTATTTATAAGCAAAAAGTATGTATAATTCAATCTGTCGGAGTTTTTTAAATAAAGGTTAGAAAATGTATAATGGATTATATGTATAAATAAAAAAGCCCTTCAATATTATTAAAGGGCTTGATATTAATGATGTTTCTAATAATTCTGTTAACTAAAAACCATTTGATAGAAATTAACTATAATAAATGCCATGCAACAGTAACGCCTGCCATAACAATAGAAACCATGCTCATAAGTTTAATAAGAATGTTTAATGAAGGGCCAGAAGTATCTTTAAAAGGATCTCCAACAGTGTCGCCAATAATAGCAGCGGAGTGACTATCAGAACCTTTTCCTCCAAAGTTTCCTTCTTCAATATATTTTTTAGCGTTATCCCAAGCGCCGCCTGCATTAGCCATAAATATAGCTAAAACAAATCCTGCACTTAACGCACCAACTAATAATCCCATTACTCCTGTAACTCCCAATAAAAGTCCTACAACAACAGGAATAATAATAGCAAGAAGAGAAGGAAAAATCATTTCAATTTGAGCAGCTTTTGTTGATATTGAAACACATCTTTCATAGTCAGGTTGACCTGTTCCTTCGAGAATACCTTTAATCTCACGGAATTGACGTCTTACTTCGTCAACCATTTTGCCGGCAGCTCTACCAACAGCATTCATGGTTAAACCTGAAAAAACAAAAGCCATCATAGCACCAATAAAAATACCTGCTAAAACTTTAGGGTTCATAAGATTTACCTCGTAATAGTTCATAAAATCCAATAGATTTGCTTTTACAGTGTCAATATGAATACCGT
>JAGGUV010000108.1 GCA_021158345.1 Bacteroidales bacterium | reverse complement strand
TAAAAATACTATTGAAAAAAACGGAAAAACAAATATTGGAGTACCTGATAAAAACACAATATGTGTTGATGCTGCGTGTAGCGGTAATCCCGGGCTTTTAGAATACAGAGGTGTTGACACAAAAACAGGCGAGGAAATTTTTCATCAGGGACCTTTTCTGCAAGGGACTAATAATGTGGGAGAATTTCTGGCTTTGGTTCACGGATTAGCTTATCTAAAACAAAAAAACAGCAAATTATCAATTTATTCCGATTCTATAAATGCCATTAAATGGGTGAAAAATAAAAAAGTTAACACTAAGTTAAAACAAACATCAAAGAATAAAATTTTATTTGATTTAATAGAAAAGGCTTTAAATTGGTTGAAAAAGAATGATTATTCCACCAAAATATTAAAATGGGAAACTAAAATTTGGGGTGAAATTCCTGCTGATTTCGGCAGAAAATAATCTGTCTATGAATTAATCCCTCAGGTTTTTAAATTCTATTTTATATGGCTTCCGAATTGTTATTCTCCTTTCCAAACTTCTGAAATATCACAAGAAAGATAAAAGAGACTAAAATTGAGGCTATTGACATGTCTGCATTATCTTTAAAAAACGCTAAAGGTTCAGCCTGAAAATTAGCAACACATACTAACAATATCACATAAGTAAGCCCGCTGATAAAGCTGGCATATACAGCAGAATTTTTAAGTTTATAATGAAATGAGGCAATGGTAGCAGGGACAATAGTAAAGCCTATGCCTGTAATGAAAACTATAACAGCCACAAGGTCACGGAAACTGTAGGCAAAAGTAAATCCCAGAAGAGAAAATATTACAATAAAAAGCCTTGTTTGTTTCATGGCTTCGTGTTTGTTTTGTTTTTCATCCATTAAACGTCCGAACCAGTCTTTTGACACACTGGAGGCAAGGACAAAAATAATTGTGTCGGCAGAGCTCATAATAGCTGCAAAAATCAATACTAATCCCGCACCAATAAATTTTTGTGGTAATAACATTGTCAAGCCCTGAGCAAAAGCGTCTTTTGCCTCCAAACCGCTAACACCACGAGCAGTAAGCCCCACTATGCTTATAGCAAATCCTGTTATTACAACCAATATTGCAGAGATTTTAAAGCCTTTTTTAACAACCTTTTCGTTTTTTGCCGCATATACTCTCTGCCAATATTCCGCTGACTGAAAAATTATAAAAATTCCAAAAGCAATAAAAGCTATTGTCATCGAAATACTCATCTCCGAAAAATCCAAAAGTCCCAGTGCAGTATCTTTTTTCCCTGTAAGAAAAAAAAATCCCAGGAAAATAAATAAAACAAAAAGGACAAGATATTGAAAAATATCAGTTTTAATAACACTCCTAAAACCTCCTGCAAAGAGATAAATACAAATAACTACACTTGACACCAAAAGAGCTGTTTCGTATGACCAGCCACTAATTTTTGAAAGAATACTGCTACCCGCAATAAACTGATTAAGAAGCATACCAAAATATACTACAAACAAAATTATTGCAGAAAGCAAGCCTATTTTTTTATTAAACTTATAATAAAACCAATCCGATAAGGTGATAAATTTTTTCTCCGAGCTGATTTTTCTTAATTTTAAAGCATAGGGAATGAAAAGCAAAAAACCCGCAGCTGTACCAATAAAAATTGCTAAAGCAGATATTCCGAACTGATAAACATAAGCAGAATATGCAACTATTGCAGCACCTCCGATATAGCTTGCCACAACAGACATAACAAAACCCCACATGTTTAATTTACGTCCGGCTATCATATAATCTTCGTCTTTTTGATTTCTGGAACTCAACAAACCAATAACAATACATATTACTGCATAAAGGATTAATAATATTAAATCAACAGTGGATAATTTTGTGCTGTAAAATCCAATATCGGAAAAATTAAAAAATAATAATACAGATGAATTTATCATAACAAAAGAAATTAAATTAAGATTTAGAGCGTTACCATTCTTTTAAGAAGTTATGCAATATATGCTTTTTTTTAAATAAATTTTAAAAAATTACGATAGCCACGCTTTAACATCTTCAGGTTTTGGTGCAGGCACGTCCAATTTCATTTTTTTTCTTAACCCACATAACTGATTATGTAATTTATTAGGGTTTAAGATTTTAAAATCTTCAATTGTTTTCACACCAATTTTTCTAATAACATTAATCCATTCTTTTGGTATTCCTAAGGCTAAAAATTCTTCATCTGTTGATTCGGCTTCTTTTTTTTCAGGTCGCATTTGTGGAAAAAATAATACATCCTGAATAGAATGTGAGTTGGTCATAATCATGGCGAGTCTGTCAATGCCAATGCCGAGACCTGCTGTTGGAGGCATACCAAATTCCAAAGCACGTAAAAAGTCTTCATCTAAAACCATAGATTCGTCATCACCGCGTTTACCTAATTCTAACTGAGATTCAAAACGTTTTCTCTGGTCAATAGGATCATTAAGTTCTGAGAAGGCATTACAAATTTCTTTACCATTGCAAATAGCTTCAAAACGTTCAACAAGACCTTCTTTATTTCTGTGTTTTTTTGCCAGAGGCGACATCTCAATAGGATAATCAGTAATAAATGTAGGCTGAATTAATTTAGGTTCGCAGCATTCACCAAAAATTTCATCTATAAGTTTCCCTTTACCCATAGTTTCATTAATGGGAACTTCTAATTTTGTTGCAACGTCTCTTAATTCTTTTTCTTCCATTTTAGAAATATCAATGCCTGTAAAATGTTCAATTACTTCAAACATTGTAAATCTTTTCCAGGGACGTTTGAAATTAATAATATTTTCGTCAACTTTAATTTCAGTAGTTCCGTGTAAGTCAAGAGCAATTTTTTCAACCATTTCCTCAACAGTATTCATCATCCACTCATAATCTTTATAAGCAACATAAAGTTCCATTTGAGTAAATTCCGGATTATGAAATCTGTCCATACCTTCGTTTCTGAAATCTTTTGAAAATTCATAAACACCGTCAAAGCCACCGACAATAAGTCTTTTTAAATATAATTCATTTGCAATTCTTAAATACAAAGTCATGTCAAGGGAATTATGGTGAGTTTTAAAAGGTCTTGCTGCTGCACCTCCGTATAAAGGCTGTAAAATAGGTGTTTCTACTTCCAGATAACCTTTTCCATTTAAAAACTCTCTCATAGAATTTATTAAAGCAGAACGTTTTATGAAAGTATCTTTAATATGAGGATTAACAATAAGATCAAGATATCTTTGTCTGTATCTTTGTTCAGGGTCAGTAAAAGCATCGTAAACTTTACCATCTTTTTCTTTAACAATAGGCAAAGGTTTTAACGATTTGCTTAACAATTTATATTCTTTAACATGAATAGTTATTTCGCCCATTTTGGTAATAAATACAAAGCCTTTAACGCCAATAATATCACCAATATCAAGTAAACGTTTAAAAACAATATTATAAAGAGTTTTATCTTCTGTAGGACAAATTTCGTCTCTTTTAAAATAAAGTTGTATTTTTCCAAAAGAATCCTGAATTTCTACAAAAGAAGCCGCTCCCATTATTCTTCTGCTCATTATTCTTCCTGCAATAGTAACATCTTGATATAAGCTATTGTCTTTAGGAAAATTTTCGTTTATTTCCTTAGTTGTTGAATTAACTTTATATAGTTCAGATGGATATGGATTTATTCCTAATTTATAAAGCTCTTCGAGAGATTTTCTTCTAATTATTTCTTGTTCACTTAATTCGATACTCATTTCTTTATATTTAAAAATTTTTGCAAATATAGTTAAAGAAAGATAAAAAATTAATTTTACTTTAAACTTATATATAAAATTTTATATATCAATAATTTAAGAGATAAAGCTTTAAGCTGATTTTAGATAAAACAAGGTTTAAATATCAGAATTTTAGATTAATGTTTTGTTGATAAAATTATAATTTTTTATCTAACGTTATTTCCTTACAATAAATATTGAAATTAATTTTTAATAAAATAACCACGTCAAAACAAAAAAAATACTGTATGTAATTAATATTGTTATGAAAAATGTCAGCTATGGTTTTTTCACTTTAGCCTTAACCTAAATCTTTATCTAAAACTAAGCCTAAACATTGTCAATGCCCAATAGAAAAAAAATTATTAATGAAAGGTGGCTTTTAAAATTCTATGTGATTTTATATCTTTAAAACCTGGGATATGAATTTTATAATATTCGATAATTTTTTCAATTAATAAATTTTTATTGTCTAATGAAAGTTTAATACTGTCGGTATTATCAATATTTGCAGATAAAAGGAGACTAAAATAATATGATAAATTTTTATTTAAAAAATGACTATGAATAGGGATTTTATTTTGAAACTCTCCTTCATTCATATTAAAGATATTATTTTTATCAGAGAAATTATTTATAGGCAAAAAGCCTAAAAATTTGGTAAGACGGGTAATAAAAAATAAATGAAAATTATTAATATTTGCTTCGGTATTATCTAAATATTCAACAGAATTAACAATAAAATTGTATAAGTTTTTATTGGGTTCTTCCTCATAAATAGTTTTGTAGAGAAATTCATTAATAAAAACCAGTAAAGAGCTTTTAACAATATCAAAAGGAATAGTTTTAAACTGATAATCAGATTTAATTTCTTTAATATTATGAATTTTGCTTTTATTATTATGATAAACAACCATGTCAACAAAAGATAAATGCTGAATGAGGCTCATTTTGTTTTTCGCCTTTTTAGCTCTTAGATTTCTAATAATATACGATTGTAAACCAAAGACTTCTGTATAAATTTTTACAATAACACTAGTCTCTGAATATTTGATGTAATGCAAGACAATGCCTTTGGTTTTAGATATCATTAAAAATTAATTTACAAATAAAATTTTAGTAACAAGAGTTTCAGAGCCGTCACTATTACTTGTAAAAACAAGATAAACGCCGGTATGCACTTTTCTGCCATCAAGATTTCTGCCATCCCAGATAGCCTGTCCGCCTTGTGATTTTGTAACAGAAACAAGATTTCCACTAACATCAGTTATTTTAACATCAGAATTAGCTACAAGACCTTTAATAGCAATAACTCCGTCGTATCCCGGTCTAACCGGATTAGGATAAACCAAAACATCTTCTGTATTAGGTTTTGGAGTAACAGCAGTGCCCTTATAAGAAATTATACCTTTTGAAGTACCAAAAAATACTTCTCCATCGTCATTAATAACAATAGAGGTGATAGAATTTGAAAATAAAGGACTGTTATCTTCAGTGAAATGATGTATTTCTTCGGTGCCGTCAGCAGACATTAAAAACACACCTGCTCTGTCAGTACCGAGCCATTTTCTGTTTGCTCCGTCAACAGCAATAGCAGTAACAGACTCAGACTCCAGCAAAGGTCTGTAATGTCCGTCTCTTTCAACTAATATTTGTTGAGCATCAAAATTGGTATTAGAAAAAATATCTCCGGGAGAATAAAAAACAGCCACACCCTGATCACTACCTATCCATACTTCTCCTTCATTGTCAACAGCAATGCTTCTGATATAGTTACCGGGTAAAGCTCCGTTGCCTGCACTTCCCGATAATACTTTAACTTTGTCATCTAAAGTATTTGTAATTGTATTATTATCATTAAAAACAAAAATGTTATGATGTCTTGTTAATATCCATTTTTGTCCGAAATCGTCAATAACAATTTTACCGGTTTCTATTCCACTAACACTAGAGCCAAGGTTAAAAGATTTCCAATTGCCATCTATCATTTTAACAGAGAGAACATTTTCAGCACTTGAATTTGTCACCCACAAATTTCCTTCACTATCAAAACAAAGACCACCTACATTAATTCTGTCGGCTTCTAAAGTAGGTTTTAGAGAGCTGTTATTATTATCATAAATTTCAGTCAATTCGCCGTTAGTAATTTCAAATAATCCATATCCCCACGAGCCTGCATAAACTTTTTTATTATCAAGCGGGTCAACAACAATGCTAACCATATCTCTGATAACACTTAAATATTCAGAATTTTTATGCGTATACGACACCCAATTATTGTCAATAAAAGAATATAATCCTCCACTATTCCAAAGGTTTCCCCAAGAGCTGTTTATACCTCCGGGAACCACCCAAAGGTCGTTTCCGCCTATTGCCATTGAATAGACTAAATTTGAATAAGGGCCATTAGGTAAAAACTGCTCACTTGACCAGCCTTTATTCCATGATTTTTCCAAACCTCTAACATTATCTGCTATCCAGATTTTGTCATCATCATCAATAAAAGCATCATTAGGAGCTACTGTACCTTGGTTATATGTCCAGACTCTTAATGTTCTGGTTAAATTTTTATCGTAAACATCAACATTGCTGTAATTTGAGACAACAAGTTTTTCTCCGTTTGTTGTAATATTTTTTCGTGTTGCTGAATATCCTGTGTCAACAGCATAATCCCATGAAGTGCCGTCAAAAACATATAAAGTATCTGTATCAAAAATATGATTAGCATTATTAGCAATAATCATTTTATTAAAATATTCTATTAAATTATATTCCAAATCGGGATGAGGAATAGAAGTATCTTTAGTCCATGAAGCAAAATATGCCAGATTGGGATTATTGTACGAAGCTTTATAAATACCTGATTCTGTTGCAGCATAAAACAATGAATTATCGTTATCAAAAGTAAGATCCAAAACATTAATAAAGCTACCTTCAGGACCAATATAATATGTGTCGGCAATTTCTTCTTTAACAATATCCAGAACAACAATACCAAAGCCACAAGATAAATAAGCATAGTTGTCAATAAATAAAATATTATTGATTGTTTTATTTCCAAGTATTTGTTTTCTTTTGATATCGGAAATATTAATTATTTCATCATTTTTAATAAGATCCATATTTGCATTGGAATATGCAATTAAAAGGGTGTTATGTTCTTTATTAAAATTAATTGCGCTTATGCCTATATCTGATAAACCCGTAACTTTTGATAATCGCCTCAGACTATTATCTGTTTTATCATAATAAAAAACATCATAGGGTGTTGCACAATATACTCTGCTTTCGGATTCTGTTATGGATATACATTTTCCATAAGGCAAATGATCCCTCCACTCATCAATCGCAATATTTTGCGAAAAAATCGTTTCAGTTATAAATAATAGAACAAAAAATGTTAAAATCTTTTTAATATGTCTCATTAGTAAATATTTTTTATTTTTACCATTATTAATGAAAATTTCGTTTGTCGAATATTGACATACAATAATATAAAACTTTCTGTATTATTTAACTTTTTTTTTAATATTATATTGTTTTATTTGCTTATAGAAATATTGAAAATAGATAATTTAAGATATCTGTAAAATTTTCTATATTTGTTTTTTAAACCATTTTAAATAATAAACATCTAAAAAACACATTAAAGATATAGAATTGGAAAAACCTCAAATATATTCAACAAGAAAAAATATTATCCCAATAATTATTATTTCAATATTTTCATTAATTTTTTTGAATCGAAATATTATTTATGCACAGGATTATCAAGGGAAAGACATATTAAAAACTGCTGACAGCCTTAGAAACAAAGGCAAATTAAAAAAAGCAATAAATATTCTTATGCCTTATTACGAAGAGCATCCCAACGATTTAGATATCGTTGAGTTATATGCAGGTACTTTATTTTGGATGAAAGATTTTTCTGCTGCCACAAATGTTTATAAAAAAGCTATTAAAATTTATCCTGAAAATTATAAACTAAAAACTAATTATGCTGAAATTTTAATTGCCACAAATAATTTAGATGATGCAGAAATTTTAATATCGGAAATATTGAAAAAAAACAGAACTAATGCCAGAATAGAAATTTTGTCAGGCACAATAAAATATTATCAAAAAGATTATTTATCTGCAAAAAAACATTTAAGCAATGCATTAAATATAGATCCTTATAATAAAACAGCGAAAAATTTTCTTATTGAAATTGACAGAATTTTATCACCATGGATGAAAATAAACACCTCTTATTCCGACGATTCGCAGCCATTAAAAAATATAACTTCAAACATAGATGCAGGCTGGTATAAATCTCATCTGTTATCTTTAAATTTTAATCTTGGTTATAAAAATTATAAGTTAGAAAACAATTCATATAATTTGTTGAATTTTCAAATTGAAAACAAATCGGAGTTTAACAAATTGGGGATAGAAACCGAGCTGGCAGCAGGGATTATCTCTTATTCTGCCAATAATGATTTAAATTACACATGGAAATTAGGACTTTATAAAAACTTTCTGAAAAATTTTAATCTGGGGTTAAAAGCAGAGCGTTCGGCATACTCTTCTTCGGTTATGAGTCTTGACGAACTTTTGCTTAGAAAGTCTTATACTGTTTTCTTAGAATATTATAAAGAAAAAAAATGGAATGCTAAAACAGCTTTTAATATACAAAATTTCCCTGATAATAATTCCGTAAAAACATTCTATGTCTGGGTTTTAAGTCCGGCAATAAAAATTTCAGCCTTTGATATTTATATCGGATATTCTTATAATTATATGAATTCTGAAAATAACCGTTTTGCATCAGTATTGCCTTTAAATGAAATTATTGAAAATCCCGATGAAAAAATTCAGGGAGTTTATAATCCCTATTTCACTCCTAAAGATCAATACAGCCATTCGGCTCTTTGTAATATCTCGATTAAGCCATCAAAAAATATTATTTTTAAATTATACTCAACAATTGGATTTTATTCAAAAACTAAAAATCCTTATCTTTATCTTGACAATAATGAAGCAGACGAAATAATTCTGAAAAAGGATTATTATCAGACAGATTTTACACCTATGAATATTGGCGGTTCTTTTAAATATAATTTATCAGAAAAAATAATTTTTGATGCAGAATATTATTATTTACAAACTTTTTATTTTCATAGTAATAATTATAAAATCGGTATAAAGATTAATTTATAAAATGAGAAAAAAAGATAAAAATCTTTGGATATACCGTGAAGCTAAGCAGGTAACAAAAAAAGACAAATTTATATATTCTGTTTTGTTTGTTGCAGGTATTCTTAGCATTATAAGGTTTGGCGAATGGTGGTTTCGTGCCGAGCATGTAAGGTCATTATTTTTATATATTTTACTTTCAATGACAATATGGTATGGGATTATACGTATAGTTTTAATATGGGTGAATTATTTAAAAATTAAAAAACCTGAGACAAAAACTCCTGTTAAAGGATTAAGTGTTGCAATATTTACAACAAGTTCACCTGGGGAACCACTTTCGATGTTTGAGAAAACCTTGGCAGCATGTGCTAAAATAAAATATCCGCATACAACATATCTGCTTGACGACACTCAGGATATCCGTTTTAAAGAAGTAGCAGAAAAAAACGGTGCTGTATGGTTTGAATTGGTTGGTTTGCCCGGAGCTAAAGCAGGAAAAGTTAACAAAGCCCTTGAAATGACTAAAGAGGATTTTATACTAATTCTTGATCCTGACCATATTCCTTTCCCTGATTTTTTAGATAAAACCCTGGGATACTTTGAGGATGAAAAAATCGGCTTTGTTCAGGTTTCACAAGCTTATTATAATCAATATCGTTCATTCACAGCAAAAGGAGCAGCAGAACAAACCTATACTTTTTACGGACCTACAATGATGGGACTTTATGGTCATGAGTCGAACGTGGCTATTGGTGCAAACTGTGTTTTCAGACGAAAAGCTCTGGAATCTATAGGTGGCCACGGTATTGGCTTAGCAGAGGATTTGATAACAGCAATTCGCCTTCACGCTGCAGGATGGAAATCTGTGTTCTCACCTATTATTGTCAGTCGCGGTTTAGTACCTGAAGATTTCGGGTCTTTTTGCAAACAACAGTTAAAATGGTCGCGTGGACTTTTTGAAGTCCTTTTTGCAGAATTACCACGTCTATTTAAAAAATTAAATTTCTGGCAAAGAATTTCTTATCTTTCAATATCATCATATTATATTGTAGGAGTAACAACTTTTTTTTATATTTTACTTCCATTTTTATTTTTCTGGGCTGATATTTTACCCACAAATATGCCTTTTAATGAATTTATTATTTACGGTGCCCCAATAATAATTATTGCAATAATAATATATCTTTTTGTCCAGCGCTGGCTATGTCATCCTGAAAAAGAAAGAGGGATACATTGGCGGGGTATGATTCTTAAATTTGCTTCTTGGCCGGTATTTTTTCTTGGTGCTTTGCTAGGAGTAGTAAATGCTGAAATACCTTATATACCTACAGCTAAAAAAGCTGTCTCAGGGCTTAGCCCTTATGTAAGGCCTTTAATTTTTCAGGTAATAATATTTATTTTAACATTAACTTATGTTTTTTATAACAGAATTTTTTTATTGCCGGAATGGCAACTGGATCTTACCAGCGAACAGGTATGGGGTATGGTTGGCTTTTCTTCTTTGTCGATAATTATGATTTTAGGAGGAATTTATGCTGCTTTTGAATCACGGAACTTAAAACCGGAAGAACCCTGGGAGAAAATAAAAATTAATGAAATTGGGAGAAAATTGTAATTTGATAATTTATTATTTTAGCTTTTACAATTAATTTATATAAATGATAATTAAATAAATTGTTTTGAAAATTTTTTTACAAAACACAAGAATATAAAAAATCATGAAAAGAACAATAAAAAGATTTCTTTCAACAACCTCTGCTATCATTTTGGGAGTTATTATCATCCTGCTACTGACTTTTGCAGGAAATAAATCAAATGGCCCTTTAGAAGATTTATTCATTAAAATAAGTAATCAGGTTATTAATGTCGAAAACAAAATTGTAATGCTTAAAAGAAGACCTGTAAGGAAAAAAGCACTTTCTTGGTTTGATAAATATCGTGAAAACAAGTCTTTATTTTCTCATCCTGACACAATTTTTACAGGCATATACGACAATCATTATAAAAAATCTTTCGATAATATAATTACTTTAGAAAAATCATTAAATCTTACAGTACAGTTTATTCATATTTATACTGCTTGGGGCAGTAATACAGAACAACGATTTCCTTATCGTTATGCAAAAGCCATTTATAATTTAGGCTCTACACCTTTTATAACCTGGGAACCATGGCTTAACGATTTTGACAGAGATGAACATCCTGAATTACCTGATAAAGCAAAATGCAATAAAAACGGATTAAAAGCAATTGCTAATGGTACTTATGATTTTTATCTTGAAAAATGGGCTGAAGATGTAAAAAGATTCGGAGAAATAATTTTTATTAGATTTGCTCATGAGATGAATGACCCTTATCGTTATCCTTGGGGTCCTCAAAATAATAATCCAAAAGATTTTATTGCTGCCTGGAGACATGTTGTGGATTATTTTAAAAAAGCCAAAGTTGACAATGTTGTTTGGGTATGGTCGCCACATCCCGCTTACAAAAATTATAATGATTTTTATCCCGGCAATGATTATGTTGACTGGATTGGTGTTGGCTGCCTGAATTACGGAAATGTTGCATCATGGTCGAGATGGTGGACTTTTAAAGATATTTTTGGCAATTATTATGAAATGCTTTCTTCTTTTGATAAACCTATTGCTATTACTGAATTTAGCAGCCTTTCAGTAGGCGGAAATAGAAGTAAATGGTATGAAGATGCTTTAACTGATATCCCCCAAAAATATCTTGCTGTTAAAGCCATTATGTTTTTTAATGATTCGCAGGATAACACAACAACATATAAATCATTAAACTGGAGTATTATAGGCGATACTCTTACGGTAAATGCTATTAAACGGTCGTTTGACAAATGGTAAAAAAAGTTTAATAACGTAACGAAATTTTACAGATTAAAAGCAAAATAACCTGATGGGTCAACATATTTCAGAGGGTTATTAAAAGCATAAGTATAACGGTTATAGTTTTGTGAGTAGTTTGGTGCTTGTACAAAATTATCCGGGCTAAAAAATCTTCCAATAACAGGATCATACACTCTGCCGTTCATATTAGCAGATTCTTGATTTTCCCAAACATAGTGCAGGGAAAATTTAGAAGTCGCTAATCCCGATGATGTAATGAAATGAAATATATCGGGGTTAATCAGACTAAATTCATCGAGATGTTCGTGGCCTGTATAGCCTCTATTGAAAAGGAAACTATGAGGCACATCATTAAATGTCCAATTTGTTGGATTACGGAGTCTACCACATGGGTCAAAGCTTAATTCTTCT
>JAGGUV010000027.1 GCA_021158345.1 Bacteroidales bacterium | reverse complement strand
GTATATCATTATATATTATATTAATCTGCCTGACACGTTGTGTATCAAGGTTTTTATTTTATTTTATTTTATACTTACTCTAAATCATTTAGAATCATTTTTTTAAAATAATAAACCAATCTGGTAAACAGTAAAAGAAACTATCCAGGCAAGAGAAGTAGTATATAGAACTTCAAATATAGCCCATTTCCATTTGCCGGTTTCTTTTTTTATAGCAGCAATAACTCCTACACAAGGAAAATATAACAGAATAAATAACATAAAAACAAATGCTCTTAAAGGAGTAAAAGCACCTTGTGCATCACCTGCATCATTATTATTTTGTAATTTATCAACCAAAGAGTTTTCGTCTTCTGATTTTGATTGGTATAAAACTCCCAGCGTGCTTACCACTATTTCTTTTGCTGATATTCCGGCTAAGACGGCAACACTCATTTTCCAGTTAAAACCTAATGGTTTCATAACAGGATTAACAAAATTACCTAATTTCCCTATATATGAGTTTGAATTTTTTAGTGTATTTTTTTGAGCTTCTAATTCTGATATTTTAATGTCTCTGTCCTTGTTTAATTTATCAATAATAATACTGTTTTTATCCGAAGACTTAATTTTGTTATTGTATAATTTTTCTACTTCAGTAATTTTTTTATTGTATTCTTCAGTAATATCATTATTTCTCGGGAAATATCCCAATGCCCAAATTATGACTGTTGCAATGAGTATTACTCCACCAATTTTTTTAAGGTATTGTTCTGTGTTAAACCAAATATGTTTTACTACAGATCTTAGAGTAGGAATTCTGTATGGAGGAAGCTCCATTACAAAAGGAGTATCCACATTTTTAAAAAATATTTTATTAAGCAGCAAAGCTGTAATAATACCCATGGTGATACCAATAAGGTATAATGAAAAAAGTATTATTACATGATTTGAAACAAAGAAAGCAGTGATAAATAAAATAAAAACAGGTAGTCTGGCACTACACGACATAAAAGGAATTATAAGCATAGTAAGTAATCTATTGCGTTTACTTTCAATAATTCTGGTTGACAGAATAGCAGGAACATTACATCCGAAACCCATTAAAAGAGGAATAAACGATTTCCCGTGTAAGCCTATTTTATGCATAGCCTTATCCATAATAAATACTGCTCTTGCCATATATCCAGTGTCTTCCATTATTGAGATAAAAAAATACAGAATGATAATATTTGGCAGAAAGACTATTACTCCGCCTACTCCTCCAATAATTCCATCAATTAGCAGGTCTTTTAAAATACTGTCGGGAAGTGTTGTATTTAATATATTTGAGAGCCAGGCAATAGCATTTTCAATCCAATCCATTGGATATTTTCCTAATGTAAAAGTGAAGAAAAATGTTATGTACATAAACAATAAAAATATAGGAATACCTAATATTTTATGTGTGATAATATTGTCGATTTTATTACTTTTATTGAGTACAGGTGTTTTATTTGTTTTATAAGTTTCTTTTAAAGCACCTGCAATATATCCGTATTTCAGGTCTGTAATTATTGATTCGCTATCATCATTATAAATTTTTTCGAGTTTTTTTATACTGCTTTTTGCAACTTCATAAATTTCATCTTTGTTCTTACATTTATCAATATATTTATTAATAGTTTTATCTTTTTCTATTAATTTTATTGATAAGAATCTTGATGATATTCTGTCGGTTAGCGAACGGTTATGCTTATAAATTACATCCTGGATTTTTTTGATGTTATCTTCAATATCAATACCATATTTAATATGGATATGTCTGTAGGTTTTGTTTTCATCATTATATAGACTAATTATTTTATCAAGAAGTTCAGTAATTCCTTTGCCTTTTGAACCTACTGTAGGCACAAAAGGAACCCCTGTCATCTTGCCTAATAATTCATAATCAAATTGGTCTTTTTTTTCTTCTAACTCATCATACATATTTAAAGCTGCAATAACTTTTAAGTCCATGTCTATGAGCTGAGTTGTAAGATATAAATTACGTTCAATATTTGAAGCATCAATAACATTTAAAATTATGTCAGGTAAATTTTCAAGGATGTAATCTTTAACATAAATTTCTTCAGGGCTGTATGCAGAGATAGAATATGTGCCGGGTAAGTCAATAAATTTAAAAGTATAGTCTTTGTATTTTAAAAAGGCAACTTTTGAGTTAATAGTAACGCCACTATAATTACCAACTCTTTCCCGTGCTCCTGATGCGTAATTAAAAATTGTTGTTTTGCCTGAATTTGGATTGCCTACTAAAGCTACGTTTATTGTCTTTCTATGTCTTTTTGCTGCGTTTTCTATAAAGTCATTTGTTATATTCCCATATCTGTAACCTCTTCCAAACCCTCTTTGAAGGTGTCTCCCAAAACCAGAACGTTTGGTACAATATTTACTTTTATCTATTTTTAAAAGCCTTTTTTCTAATAAATCCGCTTCTTCTTTTGTGATTATCTCAATTAGTTCTGCTTCACTATTTCTTAGTAAAACATTATAATCCATTATTTTGTACTCAATAGGGTCTTTTAAAGGAGCCTTTTTTATAACCTCAATCTCTTTGCCCGTAACAAATCCCATTTCGGTTATTCTTTTTCTGAAAGCACCTCTACCTCTAACTTTTACTATTATTGCCTTTTCTCCCTTTTTCAGATCCTTAAGAGTCATATTTATGTTTATTTAGATTGATTATAAATTGGACAAAATTAAAAACATTTTTTAATAATAATAACTTATATGTTTTAATGTTTTTTAATATGTTAAAATTTAATTATTTGCTCACATTGTAATCTGTTTTTAATCAAAATACATATAATTGTCACCCTCAATAATTTTTTTGTATATAATATGATGAACAACATTTATAATACGATTAACTTTTATTCCCCAATGTCGTTTAAAGAAGAAATTACATTCAGCAACTGCGCTTTCTTTATATGATTTTGAGTTTTTCTGATAAAGAATAATAAAGTCTTTTAAATCCTGATATATGTCAGCAACCTCTTCTGCAATGCTCGTCTTAACAGGAATTTCATCTTTTGACTTTACATCTGAGGTTTTCCAGAACTCATTATCTTCTTTTAGTTTTTCTTTTATCGAAATAAAGATTTTTTCCCAATGTTCTTCTGTTACAAAACGTTCACAAAATTTATTGCTTTCAAGTTTAATATCAGGAAGCAGCGAGCCTTTAAGATATAAGAGAGGACAAACTTTTTGTAAATAGTTTAGAATTTCTTCTTTACTGTATTTTTCTGCATCTTCAATAAATTTGCAATACTCATTTGCAACCAATATCATTTCTAAAACGTTTTTAGAATATGCAGGATTTTTACTATTATCAGTCATAATTTTTTTTATTAAATAATTTTTTTAAAAAAATAGTGTTGTAATGATATAAAATTTCCACAAAAATATTATATTTGGTAAAAGAAATATTGAAAGGTATGAAAAATATTAAATTTAAATTATTAGAAGTTTGTAAAAAGGTACTGAGTGAGAAAATTGATAATTTAAAATCTGTTGTGGATGAAGCACAAAAAAGTGCTAATGAGTATGGTCAGCCTAAAGATAGGTACGATTCATACAGAACTCAATTGCTTAGAAAAAGAGATATGTTTGCAAAACAATATGATAAGGCTTTGGAGCAGTTGGTTATTCTTCAAAGAATTAACCCTGATATAGAATATAATACTGTTCAATTTGGCTCAGTTGTTTATACTAAAAATAAAAAATTATTTATTTCAATAAGTTTGGGAGAGGTTCCTTTTGAAGATGATATATTTTTTGCTATTTCGCCTAATGTTCCTTTTTATAAGGCTATTAAAGGTTTAAAAATCGGTGATACTTTTGAGTTTAGAGGTGTTAAAGATGAAATATTAAATGTTTTCTAAGTTAATTGTTGTACTTAGTAACTATTGTTTGTGAGAAAATTTATATAAAATTTAAGTGTTTTTTTATAATCACTTACTAATAAAATAATTTTTTGATTATATAAACTATTAAAGAGAAAATAATACTGATAATAATCATTGTTGTGATTGGCATAAAGAAAGAGTAATTTTCTTTTTTTATTTTTATATCTCCCGGCAAATTACCAAACCAGGCGAAAAAATTGCCAAAAAAATATATTATTAATCCAATAACTACTATAATAATTCCACTGATAATTATTATTTTTCCTATGTTGTGCATTAATCTTAAAATTTTATTGTAAAATTATACAAAAATTAGAATTATTTAATAATTTTAAACAATGATTTTAATTTCACGCATAATATGTTTAAAATAATCTGTTTTTTATTGTTATCATTCAATTTATTTTTTTTTGTTGATAATTCAAAGGCAAAGCTGCAAAACAACAAAAACAAGGGTTTTACTTCTAAGACAAGAGGAGATGATTGTATTAGAATAGCTTTTTATAATGTTGAAAATTTATTTGATGTTTATGATGATACTTTAAAAAATGATGATGCTTTCACTCCTGAAGGCGAAAGAGCATGGACTAAAAAACGATTTTATAAAAAAATAAATAATCTTTATAAAACAATTGCAGGAATAGGAGAGTGGACACCACCTGAAATTATCGGACTTTCTGAAGTGGAGAACAGAGCAGTTTTAACGCAATTAATAAAATACACTCCTTTAAAAAAATATAATTATAAAATTATTCATTTCGAGTCGCCTGATGTCAGAGGTATTGATGTTGCTCTTCTGTACAGAAGCGATAAAGTTAACCCTGTTTTTTTTAAAAATATTCAGGTGAATTTCGACTTTGATTCAACGTTAAAAACCCGTGATATTTTATATGTCAAGGCATTATTATTTGACATAGATACTGTTCATTTTTTTGTCAATCACTGGCCTTCGCGTTATAGCGGATATAATGCTACTGTGCCAAAACGTAAGGCTGCAGCTTTAGTATTGCGTGATAAAGTTGACTCATTATTTGCTTTAAATGCTAAAGCTAATATTATTATTATGGGCGATTTTAATGATGAGCCCGAAAGAGAAAGTTTATCAGTAGTTTTAAAAGCTAAAACAGATACTTTGGGCATAAATTCTTCAGATTTGGTTAATTTAATGTATCAATATCAAAATAATTCATATATTGGGACTATAAAAAGAGAAAATTCATGGTCGGTTTTTGATCAGTTTATTTGTTCAGGGGCTTTATTTAAAGGACAAAACGGATTATCTGTAAGAAATTCTCAGGCAAATATTTTTACTGAAAAGTTTTTATTTTTAGATGATGATAAATATTTTGGCAAAAAACTTTTCAGAACATATTTGGGATTTAAATATTTAGGCGGTTATAGTGATCATTTACCAATATTTTTGGATTTGATAAATAATTAATTTTGAAAAAATAATATGTTTAACAGAAAATATCTTAATAAAGATTTAAGAAAATACTTGATATATACATCAGTTAATTCATTGATAGTATTTCTGATTACTTATTATATTGTTTATTTTGTAGAGCAATTTTCGATGGTATATATTGCTGCACAATCAGATATTCCTGCTATATTATCTTTTAAGAATTTACAGTTTTTAATACCTGAAAATTCGCTGTTATGGAATTTTGATGCTACTGTATCTGTTTTTGCTGTTCCTTATTTTTTTAGTTTTTTCTTAGGAACAGTTTTAACCGCTTTTTATTATTTTTATAATAAATCATCTTTTTTTATAAATTTATTTGTTTTATGGTTGATATTTCATTTTTATAATTCTTTTTTTGGCGGTTTTTTTGTAGGTGTTATTACAAAAACAGGTATTGCCAAAGCCTTAAATGTGATGTGGATAGGTCTGTCTGCTAAAATAATTTTTTCATTTGTATTTTTATATATTCTTACAATTATTGGAAAGTTATTTGCTAAAGCCTTTATTATTAATATTGATTTTGGTTTATGTGATTCTGCAAAGAAAAGGTTATTATTTTTATTATTCACAACATTATTACCCTTGCTGTTTGGGTTTATTTTGGTTTTTTTAATGAAATTCCCTGAATTTTATTTATCAGATGTATTATATTTTGTTTCATTATTATTTATTATCATACCTTTATTATTTAATTATAATGTTAAGGTAAGAAAAATTAATGTTAAAACAGATGGTAAATCAGTAAATCTATTGCTTTTAATTATTTTAATTGCCTTGATTGTTTTTTTTAAATTAATTTTATATAATGGATTAAAATATTAGATTTTAACTTATATTTTTTTTAATTTTGCAGATAACTAATAAATAAATAAAAATGATAGACACAAAGCAATTTCATGAAAATTTTAAGGAGTTCGATAAAGAGGTTATTGCAGAGATAATTGATATTTATATTGATGAATATCCTGAGAGAATTAAAAATATTCAGAAAAATATTGAAGAAAAGGATTCTGAAGCATTAAGATTTAATGCTCATGGTTTAAAAGGTGTAGTAGCAAATTTTGTTAATAATGATCCGTATCTTTTAGCCCGTGAATTAGAAAATAAAGGTAGAGATAAAGATTTTGATGGCGTTGAAGAATTATTTGAAAAATTAAAAACAGCAAATATTGAATTAATAAATGATTTAAAAGAAATTAAAAAAGATTATATTTAATTTTATCTTTGCTTTAATAAATGGCTAATAATCAATATGTATGAAAAATATTATATATTGATTTATTTATTGTCAAGCCTGTTTAATCCCTTAATGGCATTTGCATTATTTTCGTCTTTTTTTAAGATTTTATAATAAAATTCTCTTGCTTTTGTTTTATTATCGAGCAGTTCATAAGAGTAACCTATGTTATAGTATGCATCAATATAATCGGGGTCAATATTTATTGCTTTTGTAAAATATTCTATTGCTTTATCGTATTTATTAAAATATACAAGATTAATATATCCAATATTGTAATATGCATATTTGTATTCAGGATTGATTTTTATAATGTTATTATAAGTATTAATAGCTTTTTCAAATTCATTTTTTCTCTGATAAATCATGCCTAAATTGTATCTTGGCTCTATAGCTTCAGGTTTAACATTTAAAGCATTTTTATAATAATTTATAGCTAAATCGTCCCTTTTATTAAAGAATATATTTGCTAATTGAATATATGCATCATAATATTCTTGATTAATATTAACAGAATTTTGAAAGTTTATAATTGCATTTGCAGTATCTGCATTTTCGAGATAAGTATATCCTTTAATAAAATATGCTTCATAACATAAATCATTAGCCTTAATAGCTTTATTGGCAAATTCAATACTTTTTGAATATTCTTTTATGATAAGATACAATTTTGCAAGTTTTAATAACCCGTCATTGTTATTAGGCTCTAACTTATAAGCTTTTAATAAAGCGTCTTTGCATTTTTGAGCTTTGCCCATAAGCAGATATATATCAGAAAGGCTAATATAAAAATTTGAATTTGTTGAGTCAAGTTGAAGTGCTTTGTTGATATCTTTATACGAACTATCTATTTTGCCTTTCTGTAAATAATATCTTGAGCGTAAATTGTATAATTTCGGGTCGTCGGGATTATTTTTTATTTTATTATTGATACTTTCTAATTCAGAAATTTTTGTTTTATCTGATTTTTGTTTTTGTGTAATATTTTTATTGTCTCTGTTACATGAAATAAATATCAACAGTAAAATTATGATAAATATATTTCTTCGCATTATTTTATAATTTTATATTAATGAGTCGGGCTTAAATTTGCCACAAGGTATTAATTTGTTATTAATACCTTGCAGGTTTGACCTTTAATTATTGATAAACATTAATCAATTATTTATCAGGTAAAAAAATAATCAATAATTTAGAGATTAATAATTTTATTTTCAATTTCATTAGATAGTTCAGGATTGTCAGCAAGTATTTTCTTTACTGCATCTCTTCCTTGTCCAAGTTTTGTATCTCCATAGCTAAACCATGAACCGCTTTTTTTAATAATATTATTTTCTACACCAATGTCAATGATTTCTCCAATTTTTGAGATTCCCTCACCATAAATAATATCAAATTCAGCTATTCTGAAAGGTGGTGCAACTTTGTTTTTTACAACTTTTACACGTGTTCTGTTTCCAATAACTTCATTATTATTTTTTATCTGCGATATACGTCTTATATCTAATCTTAATGAAGCATAAAATTTAAGTGCATTACCTCCGGTTGTAGTTTCGGGGTTGCCAAACATAATGCCGATTTTTTGTCGTAACTGATTGATAAAAATACAACAACAACCTGTTTTGTTTATAGTAGAAGTTAATTTTCTCAGGGCTTGTGACATTAATCGTGCCTGGAGTCCCATTTTTGAATCTCCCATTTCTCCGTCAATTTCTGCTTTTGGAGTGAGAGCTGCTACAGAGTCAATAACAATAATATCTATTGCACCTGAGCTAATAAGGTTTTCTGTAATCTCCAATGCTTGTTCTCCATTGTCAGGTTGTGATACTAAAAGATTCTCAATGTCAACACCTAATTTTTGAGCGTAAGTTCTGTCGAAAGCATGCTCTGCATCTATAAATGCTGCTATGCCTCCTTGTTTTTGTGCTTCTGCTATTGCATGTATTGCCAGTGTTGTTTTCCCTGATGATTCAGGTCCAAAAATTTCTACTACTCTGCCTTTTGGTAGTCCACCGATACCTGTTGCTTTATCTAAAGTTATTGACCCTGTTGAAATGGATTCAATATTATCTACAGCTGTATCGCCTAATTTCATTATTGTTCCTTTGCCGTATGTCTTTTCTAATTTGTCTAATGTGAGTTTTAAGGCCTTCATTTTGCCTGTTTTATCATCGTCTTTTGCCATTTTTTTTTGTTTTATTAATACATTACAAATATAAACAATTACTTTAATATTATTTTATTTAATCTGAATAATTAATTTTTTTATTCTCTTCATAAAATTTACAAAATTTTTTTATTTCACATTCTATACAATTAGGATTCCGGGCTTTACAAACATATCTCCCGTGTAGTAATAACCAGTGGTGTGCTGAGTTTAAAAGGTTTTTTGGAAAATTTTCCGTTAATTGTAATTCTGTTTCTAAAGGTGTTTTTGCATCTGTTGTCAAGCCAATTCTTTTAGCTACTCTAAAAACGTGTGTGTCAACAGGCATAACATCTTTATTAAAATATACTGATGCAATAACATTTGCTGTTTTTCTTCCTACTCCGGGTAGTTTCTGCAGCTCTTTAATATCGGATGGCACATGTGAATTATAGTCCTCTTTTAATATTTTTGCCATGGAAATAAGATTCTTTGATTTGTTGTTTGGATAAGTACAGCTTTTTATAATATTATATACTTCTTCTACACTTGCTTTTGATAGACTATCTATGTCAGGAAATTTTTTGAAAAGTTCAGGTGTAATTATATTTACCCTTTTGTCTGTGCATTGTGCCGATAAAATTACAGAAACTAATAATTCATAAACATTTTTATATTTTAATTCCGTTTCAGGATTAGGTTGATTTTTAATAAAATACTCGATTATACCTTTGTATCTTTCTTGCTTTTGCATTATTATTTTTTTATTCATTAAAAATAAAAAATAATCCGTAACTATTATTAGAACTCAATAAAAATAATTAATTTTATATTTTTAAATTATTCAGTAAAGATGATTAATGATTTTGATGTGGTGATTATTGGAGCAGGACCGGCAGGTTGTACTACTGCTTTGCATTTAGCTCATTCGGGATTAAAAATTGCAGTTATTGATAAAAGTGTTTTTCCAAGAGATAAAATTTGTGCTTGTGGAATAACATGGAAAGCTCAGAGAGCATTAAAAGCTTTACCTGATGACATTTATAATGATTTTTTTAAATTAAAAGCATTAAAGGAATCTTGGGGTGTGAAGATCTATTCCTCAAATTCTAAGTCTATAATTGCAAATTTTAAAAATCCCTGTTCAGAAAATACTCGCCCTTTTCTTTATATCAGCCAAAGAAAAGTTTTCGACAATGTTTTGTTTAAATCTCTATCTATGTATAAGAATATTAAAACTTTTGAAGGTTTTAGAGTAAATGATATTTTTAGAGATAAAAATAAAATAATTGTTAAAACTAAAGATAAAAATTTTTATTCCAATTTTGTTGTTGGTGCTGACGGAACAAACTCTGTTGTCAGTAAAAAATTAGCAGGATTTAATAATAGCAAAACTCCGCTTTGTGCTGTTAGGGCTTTTTATGAAAATATCTCAGGCATTCATGCTGATAATTATATTGAAATATTTTTTATTAAAAAGTATTTACCTGCATATTTTTGGATATTTCCTTATTCTAAAACTGAAGCTAATGTGGGTATGGCATTACTAACAGATAGAATAGTAAACAAAAAATGTAATTTGATAAAGATTTTTTTAAAAATAATTGAAAGTCATCCTTTAATAAGTCCACGATTTAAAAATGCCAAAATAAAGGGTTCTGTTCAGGGTTTTGGGTTGCCATTATTTATTAAAAAAAGAAATATTTCGGGTGAGAGGTTTTTGTTAACAGGTGATGCTGCTTCTTTGGTTGACCCTTTAACGGGGGAAGGTATTGGCAATGCTATGTATAGTGGTCAAATAGCTGCTAAACATATTATTGAATGTTTTGATAAAAATGATTTCTCTTCTAATTTTATGAAAAATTATAATGATATAATTTATGCTGATTTATTGAAAAAATTTAAAATAAGTAATGTCTTAAAAACATATATTAAG
>JAGGUV010000169.1 GCA_021158345.1 Bacteroidales bacterium | reverse complement strand
GTATAGAATAATATGGATTTTTATCGCCAATTAACTCTATATTATCTTTTTTATAAAACGATTTATAATTTAAATATATAATTCTAAAAATCTCAAATAATGTAATTTTTGAACCGCACTCAAGCAAATCACTTTTCAGCTTTTCTTTGTCAATAGTCCAATCGTCAAAATGTTTTTGCTTAATAACATCCTGATATAAATTTAAAAGTTTTTCACTTGTCCAGTTTTTTTCTTTTTTATACTTAAAATATAAATTTAAAATTATAGGCGATTCAACAGGAATAACAACATTAGGATGAGCATCAAATAAAGTTCTTATTAAAGTAGTGCCTGTTCTGGGTCTTCCAATAATAAAAAAAAAGGGGATGGTATTTATATCGTTATTTTTAAATTTCAATATTGATCGATTTCTTTATTTGTTTTTTTTAGACATAATAAACTGTCTAAATATTCCAAATAATAAAGAAAAATCGTCTTTTTTTATTATTAAAATTTCTCTTACAGGCATTTTAACGATATTAGAATACACAAACAAAAACACAACAGAGCCAAATATATAGCTCACATTAGTAGCCATAACAGCACCCATACCTGCATATTTAGGAATCCATAAAAAATTTAAAATTATATTTATTATTAATGAAGGTATAAGAATTAAAACAGCAATATGTGGTTTTCCAATACCTGCAAGCCTGCTGTCTAATATTCTTACAATTATAAAAAATATTATTCCAGGTAAAATATATTGAACAATACGAATACTTGGAATAAATTTCTCACCGAAAATTAAGGGCAAAAAATAAGGAGTTAAAACCACTACTATCACAGAACCAATTATTGCTAAAAGCAATGTTAATCGTAAAAGCATAGCTGTAGATTTATTAATAGCATTTTGATCAGTTGCATTAGCACTCCGGCTCATCACCACCACACCGATAGCATATGGCAAAAGCCACATTTGCTCTGCAATGGACACTCCCAAAGAATAATAACCTATCTCTTTTGCTGTAGAGAATTTCTGCATTATCAAAATATCTACTTTATAATTTAATTGCAATAATACAAATGACAGGGCAAAGACAAATCCTAATTTTAAGAAGCTTTTTATTATTTCAAAATTTATTTTAAACTTTAATTTATATTCCGAAATAATAATAAACTGAGAATAAATTGCAACAAATAAATTTGCTAAAACCATTGCAAGGATAGCACCAAAAACAGAAAGTTTAATAAAATAAACAAAAGCAATAACAAAAATCAGGTTAAGGAATATCGGGAGCCAGTTCAGCATATTTGCCCTCTTGATTTGTTCTTTTCCAAGAAAAATACCACCACTGTAAACAATATTGAGTTTTAAAGGTATTGCTATTAATACTAAAACTATCAAAGACAGAGCAAAATTGGCATTGCCAATAAAATAATAAGAAACTGCACTAATTATTACACCGGCAAAACTTGCAAAAAGCCATAAAATATAAATTGTGGAAACAGTATCATTAATATCAAATTTTTTGTTGCCAATATGAAATATTGCGGCTCTTCTTATCCCGAATTGTACTAACCCAACTACAATTAAAGGCACAACAAGAATTGAGACATAAATGCCGTAATTAGCCGGTCCGAGTATCCTCGACAGAAATATACTTATCAAGAACGAATTGATAAGCGAAAATATACTACTGCTTAAAACTCCTAAAACATCTCTTATAAAACTACGTTTTGGCACAAAGAAAAAATTTATAAATAATCATTTTTAATGATAAATATGTAATTTAGCTTCAAAAATAAAAAAATTTGCTCTCAGATAATTAATTTTTAATTATTATAAATAATGAACATACCATTTAATATACCATATTTTTGTGGCAAAGAAGCCAACAATTTATTACTTGCAGCTCAAAGTGGCAAGATTTCAGGAAACGGTATTTTTACTAAAAAATGTCATACTTTTTTTGAAAGTAAATACGGTTTCAAAAAAGTTTTACTGACAAATTCCTGCACTACAGCATTGGAAATGGCTGCATTGCTAATAAATATATCTCAGGGTGATGAAATAATTATGCCCTCTTTTACTTTTGTCTCCACAGCTACAGCTTTTGCAATATTCGGCGCTAAAATAATATTTGCTGACAGCGACATAAAAAATCCGAATATTAATATATCCGAAATTGAAAACCTTATTACCAACAAAACAAAAGCTATTGTGGTTGTCCATTATGCAGGTGTTGCTTGCGATATGGATAAAATTATGGAGATAGCAAACAAGCATAATATTTTTGTTATCGAAGATGCTGCTCATGCTATTGACTCATATTATAAAGGTAAACCATTAGGAAGCATAGGACATTTTGGAGCTTTTTCTTTTCACGAAACAAAAAATATTATCTCAGGCGAAGGAGGTATGCTTGCTATTAATGATGAAAAATTTGTTGACAGAGCAGAGATAATCTGGGATAAAGGTACTAACAGAGCTGCATTCTCAAGAGGTGAAGTAAGCAAATACGAATGGATTGATATTGGATCTTCTTATCTGCCTTCGGAGATGACTGCTGCTTTTTTGTTCTCGCAACTCGACAGCCTGGATTTAATTCAAAGACTCAGAAAAAAAATATGGAACCAATATTTTAATAACTTAAAACCATTGGAAGAAAAAAAACTTATCAAACTTGCATATTTCCCCGATTTCGCTACAAACAATGCTAATATGTTTTATATATTGTTAAAAGACTACAAACAGAGAAATACACTTTTAGACTATCTGAAAAAAAATAATATTCAGGCTGTTTTCCATTATCTGCCTCTGCATTCAAGCAAATATTATAAAGCTAATAACGAAGTCAGAATATTAAAAAATTGTGATTATTATTCTAATTGCATTCTTCGCTTACCTTTTTATAATACTCTAAAAAAAGAGCAGATAAATTTTGTTTGTGATAAGATAAAGAGTTTTTTTGAATAAAGAAACATCTCATAGCAATGCGATTCTTCACTTTGTTCAGAATGACACATCTTTTAAAAAGATTTCTCTCTGAATTTTACTTCTCAATTCGTCTCCGTTTTTCCCTTTCACCGTTTCTCCCCCTCGCCCAGTCGCCCCGTCGCCTCATCGCCAAGTCGCCAATTCTCACCATCGCCATGTCGCAAAGTCTCCCCTTCGCCCAGTCGCAAAGTCTCCCTGTCGCAAAAAGCACCCTATCTCTGTCCAAAAATTATTGTCCCCGGTCTGATAATATTTGAACCTTCTTCAATAGCAACTTTATAAGAATTTGACATCCCCATTGAAAGAAATTCAAAATCAGTATTAGGAATATTAAGAGCTTTAAGTCTGTCAAAAATTTCTTTTGTTTTTTTAAAATAAATCCTCGAATCTTCGGGGTTGCCCGAACGTGGTCCCATAGTCATCAAACCCTTAACTTTTATAAATTTTAGCTCAGCCATTTTTTTTACTACATCTTCCACAACATCG
>JAGGUV010000109.1 GCA_021158345.1 Bacteroidales bacterium | reverse complement strand
CGATTTGTTTTCATCATCATCAAAATTATTAGAAGCACCTTTTAGCTCCCAGGTTTTATAGAAAAATTTCCAGTTGATATATTTTTTTATTTCTTTAACAGGATAATCTTCAAAAACTTTTATCCCTAAAAATTCAGGTTCAACAATATTATCAAATTTTAATTTTAATTTGTTTTCACGAGCTTCTTTTAAAGATAAAAATTTTGTTTTCGAAAGATGTCTTTCTCTTATTTTCTGATATTCTTTTTTCAATGAATTAAGGAAATCAGTTTTTTTAGATGCTGTTAAAAGATTATTAACAACAATAACAGCCTGAGAAGCATCTTTAACACGGACAACAGCCCCCGAATATTCAGGTGCAATTTTAACGGCAGTATGAATTTTTGATGTTGTGGCGCCACCAACCAAAAGAGGGATATTTATTTTTTGTTTTTCCATTTCCCTGGCAACATTAACCATTTCTTCAAGCGAAGGAGTTATCAATCCGCTAAGACCGATAATATCAACATTCTCATCTTTTGCTTTTTTAATGATTTCTTCGGTATGAACCATCACACCAAGATCAATAATCTGATAATTATTGCACGAGAGTATCACGCTAAGTATATTTTTACCGATATCGTGGACATCGCCTTTAACAGTTGCCAACAAAATTTTGCCTGCATAAGTAGAGGCGCCGCTTGATTTTTCTTCTTCAATAAAAGGTTGAAGATAAGCAACAGCTTTTTTCATAACTCTTGCAGTCTTCACTACCTGAGGCAGAAACATCTTGCCATTTCCAAAAAGTTCACCCACAGTATTCATCCCTTCCATCAAAGGACCTTCAATAATTTTTAAAGTGGGAGAATATTTTTCTCTTGCTTCTGCAAGGTCAGGTTCCAAAAAATCTGTTATTCCTTTTATCAAAGAATGTTTTAATCTTTCTTCAACAGAAGCCTCACGCCATTTAAGAATTTTAACTTCTTTAGCTCCTGAATCTTTAATTTTCTGAGCATAATCAATAAGTTTTTCGGTAGCATCATCAGAACGGTTAAGGACAACATCTTCAACTAATTTTAAAAACTCAGGTTCAATTTCATCATAAATCTGCAACATAGCAGGATTTACAATACCCATATCCAATCCTGCATTAATAGCGTGATAAAGAAAAACAGAGTGCATTGCTTTACGCACTACATTATTGCCTCTGAAAGAAAAAGACAGATTGCTGACACCTGCACTGACTTTTGCATAAGGTAAATTTTCTTTAATCCATTTTGTGGCATTAATAAAATCTACAGCATAATTATTATGCTCTTGCATACCTGTAGCAATAGCAAGTATGTTAGGGTCGAAAATAATATCCTGAGGTTTAAAATTAACTTTCTCAACAAGAATATCATAAGCACGTTTGCAGACTTCAATACGACGTTCATAAGTTGTAGCCTGACCTTTTTCATCAAAAGCCATTACAACAACAGCAGCACCATATTCTTTTATTTTTGTTGCCCTTTCAATAAATATCTCTTCGCCTTCTTTTAAACTTATCGAATTGACAATACCTTTACCTTGCAGGCATTTCAAACCCTGCTCAATAACTTCCCATTTTGATGAGTCTATCATAACAGGCACGCGTGCAATTTCAGGTTCTGACGCAATAAGATTAAGGAAGTTTTTCATCTCCTCTTTTGCATCAAGCATAGCATCGTCCATATTTACATCAATAATCTGAGCACCGTTTTCAACCTGATGTTGTGCTATTGCAAGAGCCTCCTCATATTTTTTCTCTCTTATTAATCTGGCAAATTTTCTTGAACCTGCAACATTTGTCCTTTCGCCAATATTAACAAAATTGCTTTGTTCATTGATATTGAGAGGGTCTAAACCGCTAAGTTGAGTTATCCCTGGAGCTTTTGGCATTATTCTTCTTTTGGCTTTTTCAAGAAAAGGAATATATGCTTTAATATGTTCAGGTGTAGTACCGCAGCAGCCGCCAATAATGTCAACAAGGTTTTCATCGAAATATTTTTTAATTTTTAAAGCCATTTGTCCGGGAGTCTGCTCATATTCGCCGAGTTCATTAGGAAAGCCTGCATTTGGATAAGCGCTCACATAAAAAGGAGCTTTTCGCGATAACTCCTTTAAAAACGGCAATAAACCATCAGCACCAAAAGAACAATTTAAGCCTATGCTAAACAAATCGAAATGCGATAATGATATTAAAAATGCTTCTACTGTCTGTCCTGACAATGTTCTGCCACCTTTATCAGCAACAGTGATAGAAACAGAAACAGGGAGTTTTATATTTCTTTCTTTAAAAATCAGGTTAATAGCAAACAAAGCAGCTTTAAGATTAAGAATATCAAAAACCGTTTCAATAAGAATTAAATCGACACCGCCATCTATCAATGCTTCAGCTTGTTCTTTATAAGCAAAACAAAAGTCGTCGAAATCCACAGCTCTTAAAGCAGGGTTGTTAACATCGGGCGACATAGAAGCCGATTTATTTGTGGGTCCCATAGAACCTGCAACAAAACGAGGCTTATCGGGATTTGATTTTGTATATTCATCAGCAAGAGAGCGGGCAATTTTTGCAGCTTCATAATTCATTTCATAAACATAATCTTCAAGCTTATAATCAGCCATAGAAATTCTGTTGGCATTAAAAGTATTGGTTTCAATAATATCAGCACCTGAGTCAAGATATTGTCTGTGGATTTCTCTTAGAACTTCCGGTTTGGTAATACACAATAAATCATTATTGCCTTTAAGTTCAACATTATGGTTTGCAAATCTTTGTCCACGAAAATCTTCTTCCGTTAAATTATATTTTTGAATCATTGTGCCAAGAGCACCATCCAACAACAAAATTTTTTTCTCTATCTCTTTGTATATACTTTTACTCATTTTTCTTTTGCTTAATTTTCTACCACATATACTAACATATAATTAATTAGTTTAGTATAGTTTAAAATATATTCCCCTTTATAATCTCCGGCTTTAAAATCAGCTTTAATTTCCCCTGATAATAAATTAATATCTGTATTTTTATTATAATCGAAATCCTGAATTATGATGTTTTTTTTAAAATCCAAGTTTTTTTTGCCGTAAAGTTTTAAAAGCGATTCCTTAGCACACCAGTAAACATATAATTTTTCAATTGAGATATTTTCTTCTGAGTTAAAATTTTTAATTTCATAGTCATTTAAAAATTTAGTGATAACCTTTTTCACTCTTGGATTTATCTGCTCAATATCAATACCTACTTTATTTTTTTTGCTTAAAATAACAGCAGCAAAATCGCCTGAATGTGAAACGGAAAAATTATAATCCAAGTTTAAAAAATGAGGTTTTAAATTCTCATCATAATAAATTTCAGTGTCATTATTTTTTAAAAAACTATTAATTATGTTTCTGTAACTCAGCCAATGTTTTCTGCGTGTTGAATTTTTAAGACTTTTGAAAAAATCCTTTTCTTTTTCTTTTAAATTAATATTTCTTAAGAGCTCATTTTCAGATTCTGTTATCTCCCAGATACCAAGTAAAACATCCTGATTTATTTTTTTTTTATACTTTAACGGCATAATTTTTTATTAATAAGATACAAAAATAATAAACCGCGGGGAAATATTGATTTTAAGGGGAAAAATTAAATTGTTAAATGGTTTTATTTTTTTACCTCTCTGTCCTGTGGACATCTCCTCCAGAATTCTAAGACAAAAAAACAACTTTATCAATTATTTTTATTTTCAACAATAGCTATCAGGACTTATGTAAACCGGGCAAACAATCTTACTACAATTGTAGGAACACTCATTCATTTCTTTTAAAACAAGCTGACAGATTAAAAGACACCTTGTGCCTAGTCGAAATGACAGGTCGCTTTATCATCACTCCTACTTGTAATATAAACGCTGTCATTTCGAACCGTGCGGGGTGGCATTGTGGGAGGGCGGTGAGAAATCCCATAAAAAAACAATATCATTAATTTAGGGGATTTCTCCTCTCCCGAAAATTTTCGGTATCGTCGAAATGTCAGAGGGTTTCTTTCCCGAATTCTAAAAAAATTATTTGATGTCAAAGTTTTCATAGTATCTTTTTAAAAATTATTTTGAAACACTTTGTTAAACCTTTGTGTATTTCTATTAAAAGATTAAAAATCTGTTTTTAAAGTATTAAATTTAATTTTTTTTAAATCAATTATTTTTTATTTTGTAAATAATAAATAAATAT
>JAGGUV010000002.1 GCA_021158345.1 Bacteroidales bacterium | reverse complement strand
TCAACAACTTTTAACATTGTAGTTTGAACCTGAGGTTTAGGAGCAGGAGGTTTTACTTTTTGTTCTGTATTTACAACAACTTCTTCAACAACATCTACAGCTTCTCTGGGACCTAAATCATAAGTTATTTTTTCATAACTTTTCCATTCAAAAGCTAGCAAGACAATTGCTAAAGTTATAACAAACCCTATTTCGACAAATAAAGGTCTTTTCTTTTCAAGATCAGCTCTTGGTGTTTTCTTTTGTTCCATTTTGTAATGATTTTTATAAAAACTATGCTAAATTATTAATAATTTTTTACATAGAATTATTTTTTCTATATTTTTTTCGATAAAGCAGCAAAAAAATACTTATTCCTAATATACATCCAAAAGAATCTGCAATAAAATCATAGATATTACCATTTCTGCCAACAAAGATATATATCTGAAATATTTCCGTTAAACCGGCATATACTACACCAATAAAAAAAGTAATAAGTATATATTTATAACGATTTTCCCCAAAAGAATATTGTTTAATGAATCCATAAAGAATCAGAAAACAAAATACAAGGAATAAAAAAACATGCACTAATTTATCAGGGGAAAAAAGTTCCAAAAAAGAAGGGATTCTTGGAAAATAATTGCCTGGTATTCCTGTGAGGACTAACATAAATATTCCCCAAAGAATACCTGGCAAAAATCTTTTATAAGTCATAAAAATCTTTTAATGAGTAAAAAAAGCAAAAAATTTTAATTACTCACAAATAGTTTTATATGCCTCTGCGTCAAGCAATTCATTAATTTGCTGAGGGTCAGAGATTTTAATTTTAACAATCCAACCATCACCATAAGGATCTTTATTAATAAGTTCAGGTGCGTCCTCTAATTTATCATTAAATTCAAGGATTTCACCTTTTACAGGCATAAAAACATCAGCAACGGTTTTAACAGCTTCGATACTTCCCAAGGCTTCTCCCTTGTCAATGGTTTCTCCTTCTGTATCAACATCAACAAAAACTATATCGCCAAGTTGACTTTGTGCAAAATCACTGATACCAACATAAGCCTCTTCTCCTTCTACTTTTAACCATTCATGATTTTTGGTATACTTTAGCTCATCTACTATTTTCATATCTATTATTTTTTTAATTTATTTAACAAAATTTTACGGTTTCAAAAATACATATTTTTTTAAAATAATATCTGTTTTAAAATATTTTATTGAAGTAAGTTAAATCTCAAACTAAATCCTCCTTTTGTAGTAGAATTTTTATATTGATTAGAGACAAAAGGATCAGTAAGCATTTTCTCAAAAAAGAATTTAATACTAAATTTTTTATTAATATTATAATCGGCAGAAGTATTAATAGAAATAACCTGAGAACCTGCTGATATTTGAGTAACATCATCATCTAATCTTCGTAAAATAGTTTTATTTTTCTTAATTTTAGCATCAGCATTAATTTTTAAATCACTTTTCATTCTTTTACGATTTCCTCCTGTGTTAAGAGTAAATTGAACATTTTTAAAAATATATCCAAATCCAAAGACAAGCTCGTTACTTGAAATTTCTGTTAATTGATTATTAACAAAGCTAAGTGATAAATCTCGGGACTTTTTAATTTCGAAATTCACCAGCATATTGTTATGCAAACCCATATCAATTTTAATAAGCGGTGAAAATTGTTCTTTAATAGATACTACATCAATTTTATTTTCAGGGATAAAATTTTCAGCCATATCATAAGCACTTGAATATCCGCCAACACTTTCAAAGTTAATATCGTTCATATAAGACCCAATATTATATGATGATCTGTATGCGTGAGAAATATTAAAAGTCTTAAAATATTTTCTTATAAAGTTTAAATTATTAAGTCCTGTATATGTTAATCTCCAATTAGGAATAGGAATTTTAGGAAACATATTTAAAGCTACTTTATCAGGGCTTTTACCGGAATAGGCAGCAACAAAAGCAGGCAATAAAACTTCCTGCTGATTAGCGCCATAACCGACAGGGAAACCTAATGTATCGACAGCACCCGAATAATTTGGATTTTCAGAAGCTAATCTATTGGCAATTTTTATTCTATAGTCTTTAAACTTATTAAATGCAATGGAATTATCTCCGTCAGCATCATTAAAAGCAGTTTTCCAAATACCAAAAGAGATACTAAAACTACCTCTGTTTGCAGCAGAATAATGATTAAAAACACCATCAGCATCAGCTTTAAAATATTCCTGAAAATTTTCTGATTTTTGTTCATCAGCAGAAATATCAATACGCAAATCAGGGATAGGCTCAAAACTAGCTTTCAGGCTAAAATTCTGTGAAAACTTAGTCATATAAGCATTGTTAAGTAAAGTATCTGTAGAAAGCCAGTCGATAAATTCTTCAGGACCTTCGGGTTGCAAACCAAAAACAAATCCATACCCCGGGGCTTTTTTGTCTAAATCCATACCCAATATTTGAGGTTCGGGTTTATATCCGGGCAATAATGTTCCGTTACTTTCATCATAAGTAATAGTTACATTTCTTAAACCCATCAATACTCTTAAGGTATTATCAACAACCAATTTTAAATAGTTAACCTTAGGTTTAACAGAAGCAGTGTCTTGGGAATTGTTACCCTGACTTTTATTAGTCATCATTTTATTAGGTCTTGGCCTTGAATTATTTTTTTGATTACCTGTACCCGAATTAATTTTTTTCAGATATTTAATTTTATTGTATAATTTTAAAAATTTAAGGCTACCATTAAGACGTTTGGTGTTAGAGTTTTCGATAGTATTTCCCAGCCTTGCTTTAAGAGAGCGAGGAGATGTTTCCCAGCGATAATTTCCTGAATACTTTGCCTGAATATCAATCCAATTAAATAATGGGATTTTATTAATTGGTAAAACATAAGTAATATCCAACTGTTGATTATACCTGTTCATTGAGCCAAAATTAAGAATCTCGTCTTTTAAAGAATAATCAACAGTGTCGCCAAAAATATTAACAATTTTATCATAGTCGTCTACGCTTCCGGGGGGTTCTTCAATATAAGCATTTGCATTAGCAGAAAAATTAAGTTTTAATGCTTCTGTAATATCATATTTAAGATTATAGATTCTGGACCAGTCCCAATTTTTAGAATATGTAGGTTCAATAATAACGTCTGCATTACTTTTATTTCTGAGGAGTCTTTCATTGTTATCCCTGTTCATATCTGTTCTAAAACTGAATTGTTTGGGCAGTAGAAAGAAATTAATATCCTTAATAATTTTAAAAGATTTATTTTTGTTAAAAAATTTAACTTTATCAAAAGGTTTAATAGCTTTAGGCGAATATGTAAAATTATAGCCTATTCCACCATGGTATTTTTTTTGAATATCATATTCAATATCAATATTTCGTCTATAAATTTCGGAGTAAGAATAAGATAAATCAATATTTTCAATATCGTAAAGATGAGGTCTTTTATTGTTATTAATTCTTTCTTTTCTGACATTAACAAAATTTATATTTTTTCTTAAAGTATAATCCTGAGTATTTCTTTTAACAGAATCTTTTTCAGCCTGCGTTTTATATGTGTCAAGAGCTTCCTTATATTTAACATCAGGGTTGAGAGGGTCATATTCGGGTGTACATATTGCTTCAGAAAAATCAAAGTGCATAGGTATTTTCAAGCCTGATTTTTCAGGAAAGAATCTGCCTAATTCAAGATTTGTAGCAATGTCATATTGTTTAATATATTCTTTTTGTCTGTCATTAACTTTTGAAGAGATACTACCAAAACCGGGAGTACTAACATTTCCTGAAAACACAACATTTCCTAAATCGGCGAGTGTAGCACCCACTCTGGCAGTAGCAGCCCAACCGCCTTTTTCGTCAAAATCAGTTAATCTTAATTCATTAATCCACACTTCAGCACTTTTTCTTTTTCCGTCATCATTAATGTTTTCCGGTGTCTGTTTGGGATTACGAATACCAATCATTATCATTCTTACATCGCTGATGCTGGGAGTACCTAAAACAGTAATTTTATTATCACCGTCATATTCAACAAACGGGATATTAGAAGAAGATGAAGGATTATTTCTGCTTTCAATATTTCTATGTTTTTTTACTTCTACTAATTTTTGTAAATCTATATCCAGGGTATTATCATCAGGCCAAATTGACTCTTCATCAGTAGCGCTGGTGTACCATTGAGTGAAAGTAAGAGGTATTTCATATTCATAATAGTTTTGTTTAAAATCAGCTCCTAATCTGATAAATAACGTAAGGTCTCCTTTATTAAGATTTTCGTTTTGCTTTAATTTCTCGGCATGAACGTACATCTTTAATTTTTTGTACAATCTAAAATCAAAATCAGTAGTTTTATAAGCTGCCCTTGCATCGCCATCAACAAGGTCTTCTACTTTTAAGACCATAGATTGCTCGTTTCTCTGAGTAAAATTAGTTGTACCATAGTTAATTTCTCTGCCAATATCAGGGGGCAGAACATAAGGTACAGGTGTTCTTCCTCCATTTTCTTCAATGCTTACTGTTGAGATATCGAAAGATGTATTATCCTGTTCAGGGATATATTCACCGGAAGTAAGCAAATCGTATTTATATTTTCTCCACTCACTTCTTACTAATTCGAGAGTAGCAAAACGACAAACAATAGATTTTTTAAAACCTTTTAAAAACATACGCATAAATCTTATAGATCTGAAATCCTGTATGTTTCCAACAACTTTATCAGGTTTATGAATAGGAACTTTAAATTGATACCACGTAACGGAAGTTTTTTGTCCATTAGGTAAAACTACGCCATTTCTGTGTTGAACATCAGTGATAAAATTTTCACCAATATTCATTTTATCAGGTTTTATTTCAATTTTATATTGATAATATCTTTCAGCTTCACTAAGAGTATTATCATTATTAATGTCTTCGGTATTAGGCAATGTGGTAGCTAAAGTAGGATATGCTTCATCTGACTGTGATGATGTAGGGGAGTTACCATCAGGGCCGTTAAAATTCATATATCTTAAAATAATGCTTTTATATTTTTCATTATTATCATAATCATTACCTCTGAAATAATGATAATTATCACCGGAAGGGTCATTATAAACACTTTGATAAGCGTCAGAAGCAGCCCCGTATTTTTGAAGCACCTTACTTACAAAGGAAGTATCATAAAAACTTCTTTCGTCGTCATCGTTAAGACCATCGTAACCAACATCCTGAAATTTTCTTGAATTAGGATTGTTATCAAAAGCGCTTACCAAATCCTGTTTGTTTGGTATTCTTCCCCAAATGGTAGTATCAACATCCACAGCAGAAGCATCCACAGGCAGACCGTTTTCGTAACATTTTCTGCCGTCTCTAAGAATGTCTTCGGAGATATCACCTAAATTAAAATAAAGTTCACCGCCTTGATTATCGGGGTCTTCTACAAATGGGTCCATCATCCAGAATTCAATATATTCTATATTAGTGGCTTCAAAATCTGAAGTTTCAATTTTACGCATTATTCCGCCCCAATTTTTTTCAGGATTTTTAAGGTTTCCATTAGCATCCAGATTATCAATATCAAAATTATATGGACCTCTAATCTCAGGGAAAAACGCAATATCGAACATAGAAATATTCATAGGTTCACCATTAGGGGGGTCAATATTGGGGAAGACTTCTGTTTCACGAACATAACGAACGCGTTGGTCAGAGAGATCGTCTTTTGAAATATTTTTTGGTTTAAGATTACCTGTTCTATCATAAAATAACGGGTCAATAACATACCATGCGAGTTTTGCTCTATTGTAACCATATTTCAATCCTGAACCCTTAGCAGCTTGTGGGAACATATCCCATGATGTTTGTCCTTGGGGGGTACTAGCCAAAAACCAGGTACCATAATTTTTCAGGTCAATAGTAGACTCACAACCTTCAAAATCGTCGATATAAGAAGTACCGGTTTTGCCAACAGCTTTAGCATGACCGGGTAAAAATCTGGCTATCTCGGCGTCAACAGTAATTTTTGAAGGAGCTTTAGTATCAATAAAAGGTAATTTATCAATCATTTTGGTAAGAAATCTTGATTCTGTTTGATAAGTATAATTAAAACCTATCATAGTATTAGAAATAGGCTCATTACCAAAATTCACTTTTTCTGTTAAAGGTCGTTCGTGCAGATTAATTATTGTTGCACCCAAATTACTAAATTTGTTAAACTCATAATCAATATGTGTACCCATGAACCTTTGGGTTTGCATATTAAATAAAGTATTGCTTTCTGTTGAGATATTAATAGGCGTACCGGAATTTAAAATTCCTTCATTAATAATTTTAACTCTACCAAGTGTATAATCCACTGTATAGTCAACATTTTCCGTTAAGGGCACACCTCCTGCAGTAACCTTAACAGACCCTTTAGGAACATTTAAAGAATTAAGAGATATTTCAGAACCGGATTGCGATTTATATCTTCCTTCAATAATAAATTTATTTTTATCAGGATATTGCTGTGCTCCGTTTTTAGTCATAGTATACAATGAGTCATAACAATATTTATCTGCCAGCTTATCATCATTAAAAGCTTTTCGCAAATCATTACCAAAAGGCTCTACAACAGTAAAATACACTCTACCGTTAGAGGCTTGAACTGTACCGCCTGTAGTTGCAGCATTATTAATAAAATCGAATATTCCATCATAATTAGGGTTTCTTTGAGAATCAAGTTTATCGAAACCCAGAACCCTAATCAAAGGAATACCTTTAATATTTCCCTCTGTAATATATCCTGTTGGTACACCATTGTCATTGCCTGAATACAAAATGTTTAAAATAAAATCTTCGTTATTAACCTGATAAGCACCAATGGAATAAACATTTTTCATCATAAGGTCCCACATGGTATTTTTGGTGTTAAGAGCGGTGCTTTTAAGCATCTTGGTAACAAGACAATTAGGTGAAATAACACCATCGTCAGAAAATTCACCAACTTGAAAAACACTATCATTGCCAATAACAGTATATTGATAAGCAACAGAAAGCACTTGATCGGAGTTTAAAGATGAATTTAATGAAATAAAACCTAATTTAGAATTAAATTTAAATTCAGTAGGAGATAATTTTCTTGCAAGGCCTACTTTTTCAAAGTCTTCGCCTGAAACAAAATTAATCGGAGGAGCTTCAAGATAATCAGAAACAGAATTAATATCTCTAAGCTTATTAATATCTACCTGATATAATAAATCGTTGGAATAATTTGAGGGATATTCTGTTGCAGCAATATTAGTGTGAATATTGGAATTATTGATATCTTTTTCATTGAATTCTCCGAGGTCGGTAAAAGCTACAATATTTCTATTATCTTCAACAGCAGGACCAATATTAGTAACCCAGACTTCAATTTTTGTAATATTAATATTTGAAGTTACTAAAGGAAGAGAAGCAAGAGCTTCGTTGTAATGGTCGCGAAAATATTGGGCAAGGAAAAAGTGTCTGTTTTCTTCATATTCATCAGAGGTGAGACGAAATTCATTAGTTTGTGCACCACCTTGAACTGTAATATTTTTTGTTTCACTTCTTTGTTCGGAAAAAACAGATGTAACTGTTGTTCTGCCAAATTTTAATTGTGTTTTTACTCCTCGCAAACTCTGACTTCCTGTAATCAATGTCCCGCTTAAAGGCAGGCTGACATCACCGGCTTCAATAAGTTGAATTATTTCATCTTCCTTGCCTTCATACTTAAGTTTTAATTTATTTTCAAAATCAAAAGTAGCCTCAGTATTATAATTAGTTTGGAATTGAATTTTGTCTCCAATTTTAGCCATTACATTCATTTGAATTTTTTCGTCAAAGTCAAAATTGGTAGTACGTCTTCGTCTGACATCAATAGTCGGGTCTTCTCTTTTATTTGAAATAAGTCCAAAAGATAATTCTGCAGAGCCTGTAGGACGGATATCAATAGTGTTACCACCAAAAATTCTATCAAAGACTTTGCCTCCAATATAAATTGGTGGTATAATTCCATTTGCGTTTCCTTTACCTGAAGATTGAATTTGCTCTTTCCAAAAATCTTTATTTGACTTTTTCAGGTCAAAATTCATATAATCTTTATAAGACATGGAAACAGGATGCCTGTAATTTAGTTTACCGACTTTATAATAAAAAACATATTTCCCGCTAACAGAATCGTATTTAACTTCAGAAGTGATATTAGATGGATTTTTTAAAAATAAAGGATTTTGAATCTCATTACCCGGGATTCCGTTAAAATCATTAAAAGAATACGGAAGGTCAATATGAGTAGTATCGTTATTTGTTATGCTGTCGACAGGCAGTAATAGATTATTATATACCTCTTGTCTATCAATGCCCAATGACATTTTGCTAACTATTAATAATAATAGTATTGATGATATTTTATAAAAAATAGAATAAAACCTTCCCAAATCGTATTAATTTTATATTGGAAAACTATAAAACTTTCAATGCTTCTTTAATTAAATCTTCAACAGATAAAGAAGCCCCTTTTTCGTGAAATATTTTATTTAAAATTTTTTCCGCAGGCTTCTTATTAAAGCCAAGCATAATCAAACCTGATAACGCTTCATTTATTTTAGTATTGTGTAATAATCCTAAATTTTCTTTAGCAATATCCTCTTTCATTAATTTATCTTTCAGGTCAATAATAATTCTTTGAGCAGATTTATTACCAATACCTTTAACAGATTTAAGCAAATTAACGTTTTCGTCAACAATAGCAGAAACAACATCAAAAGGTGATAATGAAGATAATATGAGTCTTGCGGTATTAGCTCCTACACCGGAAACAGAAATCAGATAAGAAAATATTTTTCTTTCTTGTTTATCAGCAAAGCCATATAAAGTCATGGAATCTTCGCGAACAACAAGATGAGTAAATAATTTACCTTGTTTTAAATTTTTAATCTTGTCATAAGTATATAAAGATATATTAAGAATATACCCAATATTATTACAATTTATTACAACATAAGTTGGATTTATTTCGTCAAAATCGCCTTGAATAAAAGATAACATTTATTATTTTTTTGAAATTCTTTCTAATCGTGCATTTAATTCTTTTTTATACTTATCCCAGTTTTTAATAGGTTTACGGGCAACGCCGGAGTCCATAGCTGCTTTAGCCACAGCAGGAGACACATAAGAAATCAGACGTTTATCCAAAGGTTTAGGGATAAAATAATTTCTTCCAAACACAAGATTTTCCTCATTATATATTTTTTTCACATAATCAGGGACATCTTGTTTTGTTAATTCGGCTAAAGCATAAGCAGCAGCCATTTTCATTTCTTCATTAATGCAGGTAGCTTTAACATCAAGAGCACCTCTAAAAATAAAAGGAAATCCAAGTACATTATTAACCTGATTAGGATAATCGGAACGTCCGGTAGCAATAATAACATCATCTCTGGTAGCTTTTGCATCGTCGTAAGTGATTTCAGGATAAGGGTTTGCCATAGCAAAAACAATAGGATTTTCAGCCATTGTCAAAAGCATTTCTTTTTTTAGAACACCACCGGCTGACAACCCTAAAAATACATCTGCACCTTTAATACCTTCTTCTAATGTGTGTATATTTCTGTTAGTAGCAAACTGTTTGTTTCCAATGCTTAAATCATTTCTGTTTTTTGTAAGAATGCCATTAATATCAGACATAATAATATTATCGGGATTTACTCCGAGGTTAACATACATTTTAGTACAAGCACAAGCAGCAGCACCTGCCCCACTGACAAATAATTTAATATCATGAATATCTTTACCGACAATCTCAAGACAATTCAGCAAAGCAGCGCCTGTAATGATAGCTGTGCCATGTTGGTCGTCGTGCATAACAGGAATATTAAGTTCCTTTTTTAAACGGTCTTCAATTTCAAAACATTCCGGGGCTTTAATATCTTCAAGATTAATACCTCCAAATGTTGGGGCAATAAGTTTAACTGTTTCAACAAATTTGTCAACATCTCTTGTGCCAACTTCAATATCAAAAACATCAATATCAGAAAATATTTTAAATAAAAATCCTTTGCCTTCCATAACAGGTTTAGATGCTTCGGGTCCAATATTGCCTAATCCCAAAACAGCAGTACCGTCAGTAATAACTGCTACAAGGTTACCTTTATTAGTATATTTATAAACGTCGTTGATGTTTTCTTTAATTTCCAGACAAGGTTCGGCAACTCCGGGAGTATATGCCAAGGTTAAATCTTTTTGTGAAGAATATGGTTTTGTGGGGACAACTTCAATTTTTCCCGGTCGCTTTAATGAGTGATAATCAAGCGCTTCTTTTTTTGTGAATTTTGCCATTTTTTATTTTTTTTGAGCTTGTAAAAATACATTTTTTAATTTAAAAAATTATAATATTACCATAAATTTATATTGTAGCTGTTATTTTTTAATATGATTATTATTCATATACAGATAATAATATTTTATTTTGCTTTAAAATATTTACGGATGAAACTTTATTTCTAAAACTCTTGCTATTAATAAAAACAGTTTTATAAAATTAAAAATATTGTAGTAAAAACAATATAAAATTTGCAATATCAAAGGTTTTATGATAATTTACAAACTACAGATACAGAGAAATATACAAGCGTAAATAATTTTTTATAAAGAATTTCTTTTTTACTTTAACTTTCTGTTGTACATTTGCAAATTCTTAAAAACAAATAAAATAAAAAAATGGCAATATTAGGAAGAATAAGAAAACATCCGTTTTTATTAATTATTATTATTGGTGGCGCATTAGCTGCTTTTATTTTAGGTGATTTTATTAAAAAAAGACCAAGAAGAAATTATGACGTTGGAAAAGTAAACGGAACAGAAATTACTTATAAGGAATTTAATAGTAAGGTTGAAGAAAACACGGAGCTTTATAAACAAAACGCAAAAAAAAGTAATCTTACATATCAGGAACAATACACTGTTAAACAAAACACTTGGGATCAAATTCTCAACAAAATTATTATGGATGAAGAATTTGAAAAAGTAGGTTTGTCTGTTTCGAGTGATGAACTTTTTGATTTGGTACAGGGTAAAGACCCGCATCCATATATTAGGAAAAATTTTAAAGACCCTAAAACAAATAAGTATAATCCTGAATTGGTTTTAAGATATTTACAGAATCTTGAAACAATGGATCCAGTATATAAAAATCAATGGCTTGAATTAGAAAGATATATTAAAAATGACAGAATAAATCAAAAATTTAATAATCTTATAAAAAAAGCATATTTTGTTCCAACTGTTTTTGCAAAAAAAAATTATGAGGCAAAAACCAAAAAAGCAGATATCCGTTGTGTTGCTGTTAAATATTCTACTATCGCTGATAGTTTAATAAAAGTTACAGATAATGATTATGAAAAATATTATAAAGAAAACATTAACAAATTTAAACAAAAAGAATCCAGAGATATTGAATATGTAGTTTTTGATGTAAAACCTTCTAAACTTGACAGAGAACAAACAGACAAAGAAGTTAAAAAATTATTTGAAGAATTTAAGGAGACAAAAGATGTTCCAAATTTTGTAAATGCAACATCCGAAAAACGTTATGATAGCACTTTTGTTAAGAAAAACTTTTTCCCTGTTGAATTAGATTCTGCATTGTTTAGTTCTAAAAAAGGTAGTTTTATACCACCTTTCATTAAGGACGATGTATATTATATGGCTAAATTAATGGATATTCAAAACAGACCTGATTCTATTAAAGCAAGCCATATTCTTATCTCATATAAAGAAGCAAATGTTGATAAGGATATTACAAGAACTAAAGAAGAGGCAAAACTTTTAGCAGACAGTTTATATAAAGTTCTTAGAAGATCTCCCAAAAAATTCAATTCTTTAGTAGTGAAATTTTCTAATTATCCTGAGGCTGACAAAAACAAAGGCGATTTAGGATGGCTTGTTGATGGAGATCCTAATTTTTCACTTTTCTTTAATGCAGCATTAAGAACAAAAACAGGTCACTTTAAAATTGTTGAATCACGATTAGGCTATCATGTTCTTAAAGTTACTGAAAAAACGAAATATCACAAAAAAGTACAAGTAGCATTAATATCAAGAAGCATTGAACCTAGTTCACAAACTTTCCAAAATGTATTTATTGAAGCAAGTAAATTTGCAGGTGAGCATCAAACAGCAGAAGCCTTTAATAAGGGGGTTGCTGATTTGGGATTAACAAAAAGAACTAAGGATAATATAAAAAAAATGGATAACCAAATACCGGGTATCTCAAATACTCGCGAAATAATTCATTGGATTTATAAAGATGGTACTGATATAGGAGATATTTCTAAAGTTTTTGATGATGAAAATAAATATATTGTTGTTTTATTAAAAGCCATTCACGAAAAAGGATACACTCCACTTAAGGAAATAAAAAGCAGAATTAAATATTATGTTACAAATGAAAAAAAGGCTGAGTATGTTATTGATAAAATGAACAAAGCCCTTAAATCGACAAAGGACATTAATGTTTTGGCTAAAAAATTAAATACAAAAGTTGATACTATCGAAAATATTACTTTCTCATCATATAATTTACCAGGATATGGCAGAGAACAAAATGTTATAGGAAGTATCTTTTCTTTAGATAAAGGAAAAATTTCAAAACCAATAAAAGGAAAATTTGCTTCTTTTATTGTTATTGTTGATAATATCAAACAATCAAAAGGGAAAAAAGATTATTCTTCAATAAAAAAGCCATTGATAAATTCTTATCAATCAAGAGTTGATCGTGAATCTTATAATGTATTAAAAGAAAAAGCTGATATTAAAGACAATAGAATACAATATTATTAATAGTATTTTAAAATAATAAAAAAAAGGCAGTACCAAGTACTGCCTTTTTTTGTATTAGTACATTTTTTTAAGAAATAAATGGAATTAACAAAATGCAAGGCACAAATTTTTCCAAGAAAGACTAAAAAATTTGGAAAGGCTACTCACGTCAAAAGCAAACTTTTAAAATTTTAGAAAACAATAAAAAAATTATTGTATCTCAATTATTTTACCTGCTCCTCCTTTTATATATTTTTCAGGGTATAAAAATTTTATTTTTGAAATATATTGTGTGCAGTGAGTTGGACAGATGAGTT
>JAGGUV010000009.1 GCA_021158345.1 Bacteroidales bacterium | reverse complement strand
TCCTGCAAGAAGGGCTTCAAATCCCGATGTGCCGTTAGGTAATAATTTTTCTCCACAATCAACACCTCTCCAGCCATAAGAATTAGGATCTGTAATGCTTGGATCAACAAAATTTTCCATAGTGAACCACTCAGAATCGGTTGGAAGATGCCATCCATCAGGACAAATACCCTGTGTGCCTTGTGTTGTGGCATATTGCATCATTTCATCCCATTGATATAAACCACCAAATATGTCGCAATTGGTTTCATCATTATCATAGCAGTATTTTTCAGTTATATTATTATTTGTTTGATTAATAATTCCATCAATTTTTGTCCCTATATTTAAGTTTTCTGCCATCCAACATTGACTACCAATTTCAACTGTCTTATATTTTTTCCCATTTCTAGGATCAATAAGTATATCACCACATTTCCACTGTACGTTTTCACCACAAAGGTTCTTCCATTCCGAACCATTATAAAAATTATAACAATAAGTTGATAAATTAAAAATCATAAGACCAATAGCAGGATTTTCTATAGCATCTCTTTGCTCAGTAGTCAGTCGTGGTGGCAGAAACCCTGTATTTGTTGAACTTATCTCCAATGAAGCCGACATATCTGTACTGTCTGTTCCTATTCCAACTTTTCCATTATTATAATAAATGTTATCTCCTATTGAATCCCATAAAGATGAGGTATTCCCTGCCTTTTTAGCAAATAATGCGTAAGGTACTGATAGTAATTGTGAGATGCCCATTAATTGATAATTAGAACCACCTTCAATATCCATCTCAATTTGAATAAAAAATATAGCATCTCCCCAGTTTATATTTTCAAATTCACCCGAAACAACAGTACCATTACCAATTTCTAAATTTACCAAACCAAACTGATTTGTTACTACATTGTGAATTTCCGAATATACTATTTCGCCTGTAATGCTGCCTTGTTTTATGCTTATTTTAAAACTTACATTTTGATTAATTAAAACATTTCCAATATTATCTCTTGCTATTGCCTGATATTTAAAAGATTGTGGTGCTTGTGCTTTTGAATTTGATATAAAAAGAGTAGAAAAAAATAATAAAGCCAATGATAAATAAACTTTTTTCATGATATTTTGTTTTAAGTGTTAATATACTTTTTGGATTTTATATGATTTTACAAATTTATTTTTTGAAGAGAATATTTTGAGTAAATATATGCTGTTTTTATAATTGCTAAAATTTATCTTTTCATAGAATTTTTTGTTTTTGTTAATTTCTTTGTTAAACAGACAATTCCCATGAATATCAAATAATTTTAAATTTAATGTTGTTTCTATTTTTGATTTAATATTTATATTTAAAATGTTATTTGTAGGATTCGGATAGATATTAATATTAAAAATACTATCTGCATTTTCGTTAATACCGAAAACATTAAGTAATGATTGCTGAAATCCTTGTGTTAATATATTATTATTAGTTACAAATGTTCCTGTTATTATTTCCCCAAGTGTCCAGCTAATTGAAGAGTTATCACTAATAAAGAATTCTCCTGCAGAAGCATTTACTTCTCTTGAAATTGATTGACAATAACTAATTTCAATGCCAGTTATTAATAAAATACTTAATAATATTTTTTTCATATTATATTTTTTAGGAATATTTTTCAAGTTTCAAAAGATTGTTTAATAAAACTTGTATTATAATTTTGTTACAAATTTAATATTTTTTTTTTTAAAAAAAAAGAGGATTTTTTAAAAAAAATTAGGATTCCCTTTTTGGAGATTAATTTATATTTGTGTGTTTTCTTAAAAATAGTTCCGTTTTTTGTTGTGTTATTAATCTTTTAAACTATTTTATTAGTTTTTGATGTGTTTGGTTTTGTATGCATAAAATAATAATTTTATGTTCATGATTTTTTTTAATTTTGCTTTAATAATTTATTATTATAGCGAAATTGAGAGATAAATTGCTTTTTTCAACTTTAGGGAAGATTTATTATTAATTAAAGTGATTTTTAATTGGGAATAATACAAAAACAAACAATAAAGGGTACAATATATACATATCTCGGTGTAGCATTGGGATTTGTAAATATAGGTTTGTTAACGCCCAAAATATTTTCGACAGATCAGATAGGACTTACTAACATACTTGTAGCAATCTCAGCGATTTTTGCCCAGTTTGCAAGTTTAGGCGTTAATAATGTTACAACCAGATTATTTCCATATTTCAGAGATGAAAAAAAGAAAAATAATGGTTATTTGTTTATTCTTTTAATGGTTGTGATTATTGGATTTCTTTTGTCATTATTTGTTTTTCATTTTCTTAAACCAATGATAATAAGCAGAAATATTCATAAATCGTCGCTTATTGTTAGGTATATTAATTACCTTATTCCGCTGATATTATTTACACTTATTTTTAATGTACTTGATGTATATAATAAAGCTCTTTATGATGCAGTGTTGGGGACATTTCTTAAAGAGTTTGTCTTCAGAATTTTAAATTTTATAATAATAATATTTTTTTATTTTAATATTATCGATTTTGACAATTTTGTACTTTTATATGTCATATCATTATCTACTCCGGCAGTAGTTATTATTTTCATTTTAATAATAAGGAAGCAGTTTTCATTAAAGCCAAACTTAAGTTATATTAAAAAGAATATGGCTAAAATTATGATTAGTGTAGGATTGTTTGGGATTATTGCAGGATTAAGCGGAATTGCTATCATTAATATTGATAAATTAATGGTTAACGATTTATTGGATTTAAAAGCTACCGGAATTTATTCTATAACATTCTTTTTCGGCTCATTAATAATTATACCTTCGAGAGCTTTGAAAAAAATTTCGTCAACTCTTATTGCTGATGCATGGAAAAATAATGATACACAAATAATCAATAAAATATATTATAAAAGTAGTATAAATCAGTTTATTATTGGTTCTCTGATTTTTATTGGTATATGGGCAAATATTGATAATATTTTCCGTATTATTTTGCCTCCTGAGTTTATTAGTGGCAAATATGTTATATTTTTTATTGCACTGGCAAATCTTTTTGAGATGATTAGTGGCGTTAGTAGCAGCATTATACAGACTTCAAAAAAATATAAATATCAGACTTATTTTATGATAATATTAGTGTTTTTAGTGGTAATTACTAATTATATTTTTATTCCTATATATGGTATTAAAGGTGCAGCAATAGCTTCAGCAATATCAACATTTGTATTTGTAAGTATGCGTTATATTTTTGTGTTAAGGAATTTTAAAATGCAGCCTTTAAAAATAAATCATATTTTTGTTATAATTATTTCTGTTGTTAGCTATTTTGCAGCAGATATTATACCTTTGTTTAATAATGTTTTTTTTGATATTATTATCAGATCAGGAATTATTGTAATAATTTATGGAGTATTAATAATACTTTTTAAAGTTTCTGATGATATTAATCTTAAATTAATTAAAAATTTTTTTAAAGATAATTTTAGTCATAAGAAATAAATAATAAAAAAATAAGTTATTTATTAGTTATTATAGAATCAGAGCAAAATATTTTGCTCAAAGAATATTAAGATAATGAATGCTGTTGAACATAATATTTGCATTATTGGGGCAGGCTTAATCGGAACTGCTCTTGGAAATGTGTTATCAAAAAAAGAAAATTTAAAAGTTAGTCTTTTAACCATTGAAAAAAATGTTGTTGAATCTATAAATAATACAGGTTACAATAAAAAATATTTTCCAAATTTTAAGTTAGATCCAAATTTAAATGTTAGTTTGGATGTGAAAATATTAAAAGATGCTGACATTATTTTTCTTGCTATCCCTTCATCTGTTACAGTTAAATATGTATGTAATGTAAAGAAATATATTAATAAAGATGCTATTATTGTAAATCTTGCTAAGGGATTTGGTGAAGGCAAAAAAACTATTGTAGAATGTTTAAAAACAAAATTGGATAATAAAGTTTGCAGTTTTAAAGGACCTACTTTTGCCAGAGAATTAATTAATAATATGCCTACTGCTTTTACATTAGGTGCCGAAGATATTGAGACTTATAATCTGTTTTATGATATATTTAAAAATACTAAAGTTTATTTAGATTATTCCGATGATTTAAAGGGTGTTGAATTGCTGAGTATCTTAAAAAACACTTATGCTATTATGTTAGGAATTATTGATTCTCATTTTAATTCTGCTAATCTAAGGTTTTTGTTTCTTACAAAAGCTTTTGATGAAATGAGAAGCCTTTTTGTTCACTTTGGTGGCAAAGAAGAAACAATATTTAAGTATTGTGGTTTTGGTGATTTTTGTTTAACATCCTTAAACGATTTAAGTAGAAATAGAACCTTGGGATTGTTGATTGGGAAAAAATTTTATTCTGCAACTACTCACGATAAAATTCTTTTAGAAGGCAAAATTGCCGTAAATATTTTTTGTAAAGAAATAGTTGAGAAAAAATCATTAACAAATTATAAGTTAATTTCTGAACTTTATAAAATTTTTAATGAAGGATATGATCCTTCTAATTTTGTTGTTAATGTATTAAAACAATTATAAAGTATTAAATATTTTTGATAATTCTTTTGTTAATTCAATTCTCGAGAATTTTTTTATAGAATTTGTATTAGAAGCTAACTTTTTATTTTTATAAAGATTATAATATTTTATAATATTATTTTTAATACCCGAATAATCAGAAAAATCAACAACACAGCCGGCTTTTGTCTCTTTAATAATTTTAGCACAATCGCCATCAGTAGGGCCAATGCAAAAAATAGGTTTTTTAATGGCTAAGTATTCATAAGTTTTCCCCGGCATAATTCCCGAAGCATTAATGGTGTTGTTTAATGGTAAAAATAATAAAACTGATTCATAACAATGTTCAATAGCTTTTACATGGTTAAGATAATCAATTTTTTCTGTGTTTTCAATAAGATTATATTTTTTAAGGTTTTCTAATACTGTGTAATCTGTTTTTCCAATGAATCTTATTTTTAAGTCTTTTTTAAAATTTTTGTTTTCATTAGAAATTTCTTCTAAGGCTTTCCAGAATAACTCAGGGTTTCTATCTTTATTTATTGCCCCTATATGAGTAATCAAAAATTTATTGGATTCAGATATTTTTTTATTAATAATAAAATCGTCGGGGTCAAAACCATTAGTAATAACTTTAATATTTTTTGCGCCTAATTTTTTTAAATCATCTGATAGATGCCAGCTAACAGTAGTAACAACATCAGCATTAGAGAGTACTTTTTTCTCTAATTTTTTATGTTTATTGTCAGCCCATTTTGTGAGTTTTAGGTCTTTGTAAAAATCAATATTTGTCCAAGGGTCTCTAAAATCTGCCAGCCATGGGATGTTTAATTGTTTTTTTAATTCAATGGCTATCAGGTGAGTGCTGTGTGGAGGTCCTGTTGAAACAATTATATCTACAGGATTTTTTGATAAATATTTTTTTAAGAATTTTATGGAGGGTTTTATCCAGAATTTTCTGGCATCAGGAATAAAAAAATTCCCTCTTATCCATATAGATATATTCTCGGTAAACTTAGGCTTTTCTTTTTCTGACAGAAAACCTGCATTTATCTTTGCATCTTTTTTTTGACCAAGAAATTTTTTGTATGCTGAATATGGCTCCCATATTGGTTGTTTAATTATTTTCAGGTTCTCGGGAATATCTTTAAACAATGAATTATCAATTGCAGGAAATTCAGGATTTTCAGGAGTATAAATAATCGGTTCCCAGCCAAAATTTCTTAGATATTTTACAAATTTTAACCATCGTTGTACTCCTGCTCCTCCACTCGGTGGCCAATAATATGTTATTATTAAAACTTTTTTCTTCAATATTGTTTAAAGATAAATAGTGTTACTATTTTTTTATTGTCTTTTTTATCTCAATAAATATAGCCCCTAATAATAATAGAGCTAAAATTGTAGAGCTTACAAAAGAGATTTTTTCTCCAACATTATAAACCTGAGGTTCAAATTTAAATTCAACTTTATGATTTCCTTGGGGTAAAACCATTGCTCGTAAAATATAATTAGCTCTGAAATACGGCGTTTTTTCCCCGTCAACATATGCATTCCAGCCTTTGTCGTAATATATCTCCGAAAATACTACAGCTTGTTTTTTTGACGTTTTATAATTATAAATAAGATGATTTGGTTTATAATCTGTTAACTTGATGTAGGCTGTCGAATCAAAAGTGTTTGGAATATTTTTTATGTATTTACTGAATTTTTTGTTTACAATAGCTGTTTTAGCAGGATTAAAGTTTTTTAAAGCTGTAATTTCTTCATCAGCAGTATTTACAAATTTAATATTTTTTATAAACCAGGCATTTCCTAAGGCATGACTATTTAATAATGGCTGTGCTTTAGGATTTAAAATAATATATTTTGTGTTAAGCATATTTAATACCGAAAGTTTTGACAATGATAAGTCAAGGCTGTTAAAGTCGGGTTTGTTTGATAATGTTTTTTTAAAGGTGTTAATTTCAGAACTAATCTGATAATCAATTAAATCCTGATAGCGTCTTAGTTTAGCCCCATGATATCCGCCAATAGATTTATGAAAATATGATGTACTTGCATCGTTAAAAGTATTAACACTTAAGTTAAGTACTCTATAATCAAGACTTTTATCTTTTAATATTTCTTTATCGGCATTTGAAAGCTTGAAAGGATTTTTATTTTTACGTTTGCTTTCCCATTGAGCATATTGCCCGTTGATTTTTTTATTATTTAAATATCTTTTGTCAACAGGCCAAAGGTCAAAAATAAATAATAAACCTAAAGTAAGATAAGCATATTTTTTCTTTAGTTTTCCTGCAACAAAAGCCCAGATACAAATAAATCCTAAAAGAATAAAAATAAAAGATCTAAAAGCATCGTAGCTAAGCAGACTTTTTCTGTCGAGTTTAATAGCATCAATAAACCATGGCGGATAACCACTTGCTATATATCTGGCATCGTTTGGACTGGAAAATGAAAAGAAAGCTCCCGGAAATATTGCAAAAATTAATGTTATGCCACCAATAATGTAAAATGATATTTTCAGATATTTTAATAATTGTTTTTTATCATAATCGGTATCAAATATTTTTTTAAGAGTATAAATAGCAAAAAGAGGAATAGTAAATTCAGCAATAACAAGTATCATCGAAACAGTACGAAATTTATTGTAAAACGGAATATAATTTAGGAAGAAATCAGTAAAAGGCATAAAGTTATGCCCCCAGGCAAGTAATATTGATAGTATAGTTGCAGCAAGTATCCACCATTTAAATCTTCCTTTTGTAATGAAGAAACCGAGAAGGAACAAAAAGCAAAGTATTGCTCCAACATATACAGGCCCTGAAGTGAATGGTTGACTGCCCCAATATAAAGGCAGTTGTTTTATGTATTGCTTAGCATCATTAGCAGGTACGCCCTTGTTTAAGAGTGTTTTATATGTGTTTGAGTTTTCAGATAATTCGCCATTAGAAGCACCACCCATAAAATCAGGTATTAATAATGTCATTGTTTCAGCCCTGCCATAACTCCATGCTGTAGCATAGTCTTTATCTAATCCTGAGGTTTTATTGTCTTTATTAAATGTTAATTCAGATTTACCTCTGATAGTTTCTTTGCCATATTCATATGTTGACCATAAACTAGTGATATTAGTTCCAATAGCAATAATTCCTGCAATTAATAAAAGACCAAATGATTTTAAGAAACTATTGTAATTTTTATTTTTTATAGTGTTAATAAGCTCGGCAATACCATAAATAATGATTATAAATAATAGATAATAAGTTATTTGCGGATGCCCTGCTTTTAATTCCAGAGAAAGAAATAAAGCAAAGGTTAATCCACCTAATAAACGTTTTTGTTTGAAGCATAAAATTATTCCTGCAAGGACAGGCGCCATGTATGCTATAGCATGTGCTTTTGAATTATGTCCGGCTTGTAGGATAATAAAAAAATAAGAAGAAAAGGCAAAAGCTATTGCACCTATTATGCTAAGCCATGGGTCAACATCTAAAACAAGCAATAGAATAAAAAATCCTAAAAAGTATAGAAAAAGATATGATGCAGGCCTTGGTAAATTTAATTGAAATATTTTGTCTAAATAATTTGAAATGTTCGATTTATATTTAACAGAAATTTGATATGCCGGCATACCGCCAAACATAGAATTTGTCCATAAGGCTTCTTCACCTGTTTTTTCTCTGAAATCTGAAATTTCTTTAGACATACCTTTATAATGTTGTATGTCGCCTTGTATTAATTTTTTCCCTTCCAATAAAGGATTAAAATAAATAATTGATAGAAAAATAAATATTAATATTGCTGTTAAATAGGGGAGTATTGATTTAAATGTATTTTTCATGGGTATGTTTTTTTAAAAACTAATTTTAATTATTATCTGTTTCATTATCGTCAATTTCTTCGTAATTAACATATTCACCAAAATTTTTATTGTCTGTATTTTTTTTATCCTTTTCAGGGATGAAGTCTATGTTTATTTCACCTTTCTTTTTATAATGTTTTTTATTTTGAGGTTGATTTATGTTTTGATTATGATGTTTTAAGAAATATCTAATGAGATAAGGTAAAATATATCTTATAAAAAGACGGGAGATAATGTATAGTAAAAATAATATTAAAAAAAAGTTATATAGCATTGAATAAAAATTGAATAGTATATTTTATGCGAAGATAATATTTTTTGTAAAATTTAATCTTATATATTAAAAAAGTCGGTGATTTTTTTAATAAAAAAAAAGAGGATATATGGTATCCTCCCTTTAATTTCTTAATAATAAAAAGATTTAATATTATTGATAATTGTAGATAAAAAGATTAATTTTTATCTAATTTCTCGTCAGAAACAGTTAGTTTTTTTCTTCCTTTAGCTCTTCTTCTTGCTAATATCTTTCTACCGTTAGCGGTCTCCATTCTTTTTCTGAAACCGTGTTTATTTCTTCTTTTTCTTACTGAAGGTTGAAATGTTCTTTTCATTGTTTATAAATTTTGGGACTGCAAAAATATATATTTTTTTTATTCTTACAAATAAAAACACATAATATATTGATTTTTTTTTAAATTATTTCAGATCCCTTATTTTATAGAGAGTACAGAAAGTAATATTACAAAGAAAATTACTTTCTGTACAGTAATTTGTTTATTTTAAAGGTATCTGTTTTAAAGTTTCTACTAAAAATTCATAGAATTTTTTAACAGAATCAATATGACATTTTTCATCTGGAGAATGAGGATACATAATTGTAGGTCCAAAAGATATTGCATCCATTTTAGGATAAACAGATTTAATTAAACCGCATTCAAGACCTGCATGAATAGCCATAATTTCAGGAATTTTTCCGAATAAATTATTATAAACATTTTTCATATGTTTAAGTATTGGAGAATCAATATTTGGTTTCCAGCCAGGATATTCTCCATCAAGAATAATTTCAGCACCTGCTATTTCAGAAATACATCTAAACATCTCGCCCAAATCTTTTTTAGCACTGTCAACAGAGCTTCTTAATAAGCATAAAATAGTGATAGTATTATCATCAGTTTTAATACTTGCAAGGTTAGTAGATGTTTCAACAATAGGCATTGAGTCGCTCATACGTATTACTCCATTAGGATAACCGTAAACGGCAGCAATAAATCTGTTTTGTGTATCTTCGTCAATAACAAATTCAGGGTTTTTAGCATCTTCATATTCAAAGGTTAGATTTGGCTCAACAGCAGAAAGTTCTTTTTTGAAGATTTCTTCATATTCAGCAATACTTTTGTTAAAAGCTTCTTCTGAATTTTTTGGTAAAGTAACAATAGCATAAGCGTCTCTTGGTATTGCATTTCTTAAGCTGCCACCATCAAAATAAGCTAATCTGGCATTATGTTCTTTAACAGTAAAACGTAAGAAACGATTTAACAGTTTGTTTGCGTTGCCTCTTCCAAGAGGGATGTCTAAGCCTGAATGACCGCCTTTTAATCCTTTAATAATGATTTTTTTAGCAACAGAATTTTCAGGAACATTTTCTTTTTTGTAGTCGAATTTAATAGTAGCGTTAGTACCACCGGCACAGCCAATATAAAGTTCTCCTTCTGCTTCAGAGTCTAAATTAAGTAATATTTCAGCATCAAGAAGACCTGGTTTTAATGCAAAAGCACCTGTCATACCGGTTTCTTCGTCAACAGTAAATAAACATTCAATAGGCCCGTGAGGAATATCAGTAGATTCAAGAATAGCCATAGCAGCAGCATCACCAAGTCCATCATCAGCACCTAAGGTGGTTTTATTTGCTGTTACCCATTCACCATCAATATATGCATCAATAGGATCTTTTTCAAAATCAAAATCAAAGTCATTTTCTTTTTGAGGTACCATGTCAAGATGACTTTGTAAACAAACGGTTTTTCTGTTTTCCATACCAGGAGTGGCAGGTTTTTTAATTATAACATTACCTACCTCGTCAACAATAGTTTCCAAGCCGAGATTTTCTCCCCACTCTTTCATGTATTTTGTTACTTGTGCTTCGTGTTTTGAAGGTCTTGGTATTTGTGTTAAATTGTAAAAATTTTTCCATAAAGCCTTTGGCTCTAAATTTAATATTTCTTTACTCATATCTTATTTTTTTATTTTTTTTAATTAACGGCTAAAATTACAATATATTTTTAATAATTTAAGTTTTAAGATTTATTTTTTGTTAAATAATTTTGGAATCCACTTTGGCACCTCTTATATATATTTTTTTATCACAACAGGTTTTTTTCTGATTTCTGTGAAAACAATTTTTAGTCAGGGTTTTGTTTAATCACATGAACAGGGAAGAATGACAGCAGATTTTAGTTGAACCAGGTCTCCTATTTATGTTCTCCTGTTAGTTCTTGCCTGTGCTTGTGTTTTTTATATAAATTATTTTTTTTGTGCTAAAAAAGTCTTCTGTAAAATATTTGTTTAAGGCATAAACAGAATATTGCTTTTTTAAACCAATTAGCTCCTTATCAATATCACCCCCTTTTAGATATAAAATGCCATTATCAATATCATTAAAACTTTTTTTTATGATTTTTTTATTAACCCAATGATAAAATACAGGCAATGAAGTAACAGCTCTGCTAACAATAAAATCGAATTTATCATTAATATTTTCAGCTCTAATTTGCATAGCTTTTACATTTGATAATTTCAGCTCATCAGCAATGGCATTAACAACTTTAATTTTTTTTCCTATTGAGTCAATTAAAGTAAATTTTGAGTCGGGAAAAATAATAGCAAGCGGAATTCCCGGGAAACCGCCACCAGTTCCTACATCCAGAATTTTTGTACCTTTTTTAAATTTTATAACTTTTGCAATACCCAATGAATGTAAAATATGCTTCTCGTATAGATTTTCAATGTCTTTTCTTGAAATGACATTAATTTTGCTATTCCATTCTCCATATAAATTTTGTAATTGCTCGAATTGTTTTATCTGATACTGACTTAAATCAGGGAAATATTTTTTAATTATTTGCATTTTTTTTTTGCAGTAAATTGTGTTAATGTTTTGTTTTAGTTATCTTTATAAAAAATAATAAAAATATTATTTAACAAATATAATATATTTTAGTATTTTTAAGTTTTAAAATATCGTTAAATTAAATAAGATAATATATATTTATTTATATTTGAACCAGAATTATGGGGAAAAAAAAATTGTTTTATTTGTTAATAACGCTTTTATTAAGTGTTACGATATCTGATGTTTACACTCAAAATAAATCAGATAGAGAAGCATATATTTTAAAATATAAAGATCTTGCTGTTGAGGAGATGAATAAATATCATATTCCTGCAAGCATAATATTATCTCAGGCATTATTGGAATCTAATAATGGTAATAGTAAATTATCGCGTAAAGCAAATAATCATTTTGGTATAAAAGCTTATAAAGATTGGAACGGAAAGACTGTTAAAATGCGGGATGATAGAAGAGGTGAAAGATTCAGAAAATATTCTTCTGTAAAAGATTCTTACAGAGACCATTCTTTGTTTTTAAAAAACAGAGAAAGGTATTCTTTTCTATTTAATTATAATATTACTGATTATAAGTCGTGGGCTTATGGACTCACTTCAGCGGGATATGCCACCAATAAACGTTATGCCAGGCTTTTAATTAAAATTATTGAAGATAATAATTTATCGGATTTAGATAAACTATATAAATATGATATTTCTTCTAAAAAGCCTAAGAAAAAGAAAAAAAGTAATATTAGTGATGAGGATTTTGAAAGTATTTCGCTTATACCTGCTAAAAGAGAAGTGTTTAAAAATAATAAGGTAAAATATATAATTGCCCGGGCTGATGATACTTTTAAGAGTATTGCCAAAGAATATAAAATTTATAAGTGGGAATTATTGAAATTTAATGATTTGAAAAAATCGAGGAAGATAATTAAGGGTGAGAAAATTTATATTCAAAATAAAAGAAGACATTCATCAAAGAAAAAATTTCATATTGCCCGAGAAAATGAAACTATGTATTCAATTTCACAGGAATATGGTATTAAACTCAAGCACTTGCTGAAAATTAATAATATGAAAAAAAGCGATAGCCTGAAACCCGGTAAAAAGGTTTTGCTTAGAAAACCCGGTAAAAAAAGATTTTTGCTTTTTTAGTCTGTGATGTTTTCATACTCAGCATCTTCATCTGTTATTTTCACAGGTTTATTTCTTATACTTATATTAAGTCCAAACCTCAGATTCACTCTGTCTGTATTCAAAGGATTGAAAGCTGTCAAGATATTGTCTGTGATAAAATATGATTGGAAAGGTCCCATATTAAAAGACATTCCTAACCCAAAATTATCAAATTTATTTTCAAAGATTGTATAATTTGCTGTTAAGTTAAAATTTCTGCAAGCTTTTAAATTGTAATTCAAACTTAAAGCTTTTTCGAAATGGTTTCTGTATTTTCTGCCAAATAATAATAAACCTACTTTATTTTTTTCGTTTATGTTGTAATACCCGCTTAAATAATATTTTGTATGCAAATTGGTTTTATAATTTTCGTATGAGGAATTAACGTCAAATAAATTTGATAAAGTATCTAATGTTGCTTCAAAAACATCTGTAGAGTCGTTATTTTCATCAAAGTATATACCATTAAAATAAAATGTTGATTTTTTTGAAGTGTAATTTATTGGGTTTGATTTCCAATTGATAGAGCCTAAATCGATTATGCTGGCATTTACTGAGAAATCTTCGTTTATAATGTATGAGAATCCGAGATCTATAGCAAAGCCATTATTTTTTTTATTGAAAAGATAGTTGCCAACATCAAAATCATTTTCTTGTCCCATAAGATAATCTTTATCTTTATAATAATCGTTATCATACATTCCTGCCGTGTTAATCCTGAAATTATAATCGCCTTCAAAAGCATATGTTGTTTGTGGGTCAGAGACAGTGTTTAAAGATAAATTCATTTTTTTAACACTAATATTTGAGATGCCTTTAAGAAATTTTAGTCTTGTACCAAAAGATATTTTTTCGTTGAGTTTATATGAATATCCGATATGATACGACAGATAATGATTAATGTCAATATTTGTATTATCAAAATTGGCAGGATTGTTATAAAAGTATTCATTTCCATACCAGAGAAATTTAATAAAATCTTGTGCATAATCAAATCTAAAATTAAGGCTATGGTCAACACCAAAAGATAAAAATCCTTTATTTAATTTAAATCCGATAAACAATAGTTCGGTGCTTAAATCAAAATTTATGTAATTATCATCTTTAAGTTTGGTGATAAGATAGTCAATGTCAATGCGTAAAGAATCGTCCTGAGGTCTTTCTCTTATAATATCAAAAGGTTTAAAAGCTGAGTTGAAATAATTAATGTAAATAGAAGATAATCCGGGTAAGCCAACACAGACTTTTGTATCAGGAATTATTGACGGATTTATTTTTATTGATTGAGGAACAGCATTAAAATTATATAATGTAAAATCTTTTTGTGCTTTAAGATTTAATGCAAACAACAATAAAACTATTAATAAAATGTTTTTTTTCTTCATTTTTAATTGGTTTTTATATGTGCCTTAATTCCTATATTGAAATTTATTGAATAAAAGGTGTATAATGTAACAGCTTGTTCTTCTTCATAGTTTGAAGTGTTTATTCTTGCTTTTAGAATAAGGTTTTCAGTTTTTTCTAAGTTGTTAAAATTTTCTTTGTTTAATGAAATTGTAATATTGCTTTCTGTAGCTTCAATTACTTTTCCGTTTTCATCAACAATTGCGGGTTCTAATCTGTTTGTAGATATTGTGTCAATAGGGGCATGGTTTATGGAATCTATCATTATAATGTTAATATCCAATCCCAAGGGAAAACCATTTAAAGTATTTATAAACATGGAAACTTCTTCGAGATCTTCATAATCGCCTGCTTCGAAATTAATATCTAAAGTATCTTGAAAAACTAAATTTCCTGTTGATAATTTTAATGGCAGATCCATACTAATTCCAATGGTAAACTCACTTGAATCGTATATAAAATTATTTCTGCTGCCAAAATTATTTGAAAAAGCATTAGCAGAGTAAGTTATTGTACTGGGTGAAATGGCTATTAAGTCAACAATATCAGAATTTGTTTTATCAATAATTATACTATCATTAATAATTTGGCCAACTTCTTCAGGATAATTGAAATGTATGGTGTCTTTATTAAGATTTTGAATATTATTATGTTTTGAAATTCCTGTCATAAAAGGTTTTACAGAAATTGGAACGCCTATTGAATTTGTATAATCAAATTTTATCTTAGGATTATCCAGTTTTAAGCCACCTTCGAAATTATTAAAGAAATCAATATTCATGTCTAATGTGTCTTCGTCGATATTAACATTATATTTGCCAAAATATCCTTTCACATACGAAAATCTTAAATTATCTAATACAAAGTCAAAAGAAATAAAGTTTGATGTATCAAAAGGTATCATTGTTGCGGATGAATTAATAATTAGTTTATATTCAAAAGGTAAAATATTATATGGTTGGATAGTGTCTGTTGTTAAATCAATAATAATATTTGAAATATCTATAGTTTGAGTTCCTGACTCTCCGGGATAAACATCAATATTAAACGATGGTATTTCTCCATTAATTGTAGCAGAGGTAAGTTTTAGCTCAAGCGAGATTTTTGATTGAATAGAAGAGAAATAATGATAATGAATAAAAGCAGAGGAAAGACTTATTTGTTTTAATTCAGCAGAATCACTAATATCAAAATCAATATTTGTTGTTTTAGAACTTATTAATTGTTCGGGTATTTTTGCCTCTCCTGAAACAACCTTTATGTTTTTTGTCATAGCTTTTACAACAACACCATCATCTAAATTTATTGGAACTTCTTCAGGATAACTACCAGGAGATGTGAGTGATTGTATCTCTGTTGTGAGAGTATTTGATATTGTTAAACCTGCAAGATTAAATGAATCTGTTAATGTGGCATAAGGTTCAATCAAAGGAAAATTAAATGTGTGAATAATATTGCCGTTTTCGGCATCAATCAAATTAAATTCAAGGTCATTCAGACTTACAGGTAAACTGTCTGTTATTGAAAATAATAAATAACCTGCAGAATATGTAATAAAATTATAATTATTAGCTGAATTAAAGTTAAAAGAATAGGGAGATTGCAACAACATAGGAGGAAAAACAGCAATTGTTCCGGCATTGCTGTTTATACTGTCTTGTGCTTCCTGATTTAAGTAGGATATTATTGAACTTAAAAGAACATTCTCTTTAAATGAAAAATTTTCTATTTCAATTTCTTTTAATTTAAAAGTATCTTTTTGTTCGCTTTGATCTGCTATTTCGAAAACATCATCTGCTGAAATCGAAAACAATGAATCTTCACTGTATATTATTTTTATAGTGCTGTCTTCGTTATAAATTAAGTTTGAGTCTGGCTCTAAAAGATTATACAGAGTTAAATTGGTTTTTAATATCGGCGATATTAATGTTGGCTCCCATGTGGGATTTGTAATTTTATTAAAATCTTTTTTACATGATTGGATAAATATAAGTATTAATAAAGCCAAGAATATATAATATTTTTTTTGTCTCATTAGTTTATTTTTTTTATTTTTAACAAATATAATAATTGTTGATTAATAATGCAATATTTTTTTTAAAAAAAGTCATGTTTTATTAACAATTTGTTTTATTTTAGTTTTTTCTATAATATGAGGAGTCAATTAATAATAATATTTTTATTTTTTTTCTTCCAGTCTCAGGCACAGATAATCCCTGCTGAAAAACGTACAGATTGGTCAGTGGCAGGCTATGGAGGTCAGTTGCCAAAGCCTGATAATGTTGTTAATGTAAAAGATTTTGGAGCTTTAGGCAATGGCATTGATGACGATTATCAGTCAATAATAAATGCAATAAATTTTTTAAACGGTGAGTTTGGAGTTGTTTATTTTCCTGCCGGAGAATACTTTATTGGGACTTCTATAAGTTTGCCTGATAGCATTATTTTAAGAGGTGAAGATAAAAGTCTTGTAGAATTGAAATTTGATTTGGGAGAAACAAATTCAAATTGTATTAATATTTCAAAAGCACAAAATTTAATATTCACTAAAAT
>JAGGUV010000067.1 GCA_021158345.1 Bacteroidales bacterium | reverse complement strand
AGTTCTTCATAAGCATAGGCAACATCTTCGGGTTGTGTATATAATTTTGAATTATCAATACCCGTATTGTCAACGCCGTCTTCTTCACCACCAGTACAACCTAATTCCAATTCAAGAGTCATATCAATTTTAGACATTCTCTCAAGATATTTTTTACAAATTTCTATGTTCTCTTTAAGAGGTTCTACAGAAAGGTCAATCATATGAGAGCTATATAATGGTTTACCTGTTTTTTTATAATTTTCTTCACCTGCATCAAGCAAACCATCTAACCATGGCAATAATGATTTTTTGCAATGGTCGGTATGAAGAATTACAGGCACACCATAAGCTTTTGATAAAATTTCAATATGTTTTGCTCCTGCAATAGCTCCTAATATTGCTGCCTGTTGATTATCGTTGGATAAACCTTTGCCAGCATTAAAAGCTGCGCCACCATTCGAGAACTGAATTATTATTGGTGAGTTTACTTCACGTGCTGCTTCCATAGCAGCATTCATAGAATCACTGCCAATAACATTTACAGCAGGTAAAGCAAATTTATTGGCTTTTGCTATCTTGAATATTTTTTGTACATCATCACCGGTTACAATTCCGGGTTTAATTATATCTTTTATTTTTTCAGTCATAATATATAATTTTATATGTTAATATTTTTTCCAATTATTATAAAACAAAATTAACTAATTTTTATTGTTAAGGCAGAGGTTTTAAAAATAATTATTTTGACAATATTTTATTTTATGATAATTAAAATTTTTACTTTTGTAGAAAAAAATAATGGCCCCGTAGTTCAACTGGATAGAATATCAGATTTCGGCTCTGAGGGTTGAGGGTTCGAATCCTTCCGGGGTCGCTAAAAATTTACAATAAAATTTCAGGATTTTTTCTTTTAATAACCTTTAAGGCTTCGCGCTTGCTTAAGTTTGCAAGTGTATTGTTCTCAACAAAATCAATAACAATTTTCGGATTAGTTTTTGAATACTCTCTTAAAACCCAGCCAATAGCTTTTTGTATGAAAAACTCTTTTGAGCCTGACAATCTATTTATAAATTTAAAAAGAAGATCTAAATCTGTATTATTTTTATATTTTAATTGAAACAAAAGGCATGTTCTCTGCAACCAGATATTTCCTGATGTCATCCATTTTTCAGTATAATCATTAATAAGTTCAGGATATTTACTAAAGAATTTCCCTACCACATTTGCAGCTAAACCGTCAACACTATCCCACCACGATTTTTCTATAATCAAATACTCAATAACTTCAATATGTTCTTTTTTTATTTTTTTTCGCATTTTCTCCAGAAGTTCAAGAGCAAAATACTGATATTCAGGCTGAGGTAAATTCCATAAATCTTTTATAATTTTTACAAAGGAATCTTTATCGGGTAAGCCATAAGTCTTCAAAAAATTTTTTGATAATTTTTTTCTTAATTCTGATTTTATGCCATAATAATCGAATTTACTCCTCATATATTTCTTCATCCCAAAAGAATATTCAGGATCTGCATTTTTTTCAAAAGCCTTTTTTAAGGGTAGAAGATATGTATTAATCATTTTTATTTTCTTAATTAAAATTACTATTAACCTGTTAATCAGTAAAAAATTATTTATTTAATAACAACCAATTTTTTTGTTGACAGTAATTTTTTATCAGAAGAATATAAATTCAGAAAATAAAAACCTTCAGATAAATTTTCAGGATTCCAGACAAATAAATTTTTATCAGATTTAAGGTTTGTTTTATACATTAATTTACCAATAGAATTATAAATTTCAATTTCACTAATATTTTTCTTATACGAGATATTAAAATTTCCTGAAGATGGATTAGGATAAATTTTCACATCATCACATTGAGTTTTATTATTATTTATACCAACATAAGCTTCTTGCCAAACTGCCAGACAATATTCTCCTTTTTTGATATTATCAACAAAAATATATCCTACAAGAAATTGTCCAACTTTATAAAAGTCAACAGCATGCCAGTCTTCTGAGGCATTCTTTCTGTAAAGCATTACTAATGAGTCATTCGGATTAGTTAATAATGAATCGTCAAGATGAGCATGTACGCTGTAAAAAAATCTTGCAGTTGCATTAAAATCATCATCAAAAATACCGTCTATTTTCCAATATCTGTTATCAGAAAGTCTTAATCCGGGGATATTATTTTTCAGACTATCGGGGCCAACCCAATTATGTGTTACCCTCACAAAAACAGAATCGCTAATTTGGTTAACTCCAATTTGGCAATATGTTTTAGGGAAAATTAAAGTATCGGGATAATTAATTGTTGTAGCATAATCAGTAGTAGCATCACAAATTTTTTCATCTAAATCTAACATCACAACATCAGGATTAAAAGGCAACTGAAAAACTTTATTTCCATACTCTCCCGAAAATTCAATTATGTCAGTGTATTTATCCCAGTTATCATTCATAAAAGTAACCTCAACCTTGTTGGAATTATAAAAAACAGAAGTTCCTTTTAATTTTTGTTTGACAAATACTTCAACATCAAAATTTTGTCCGTTTGGTGTAACATTAAAAGAGTCAACAGAAAAATGCGGGAAGCCAGGATTGAAAACATAACCATTAAAAAAATCTGTTACATCTACACCTGAATAAGAAGTGATAAAGTCTCGCAAATCGTATGAAGAGGCCGGTTTATAAGCAAATTCGTTAAGATAAGCTTTCATAGTATTAAAAAATATACTATCGCCGAGGTAACCTCTAAGAGTATGAACAACGCCCGCACCTTTTTGATAGACAGTCTCGCCATAAGTATATTCATGAGGCACATTATATAATGCTAAATATCCGTTATCAATAATATGAGCTTTGTGAAGAACTTTTTCATGTTTAGTTCTTACATTATCCTTATATGCCTCTTTACCATAAAGGCTTTCTCTGTAGAGCGATTCGTTAAAAACAGCCCAGCCTTCGTTAAGCCACATATCACCTTCGGTGCTGCAAGTAACTTTATCGCCAAACCACATATGCGACAGCTCATGAGCGTAAAGCCATTCATAAGTTAAATTGCCTGTAATACAAGATGTCGGAAATGCGATATTTGTTGCATGTTCCATAGCTCCCTGTGTTGTGCCGACATATCCGACTCTTTCCCAAGGATAAGCGCCCCAGTGCTCTTCGTATATTGATAAGATATTATTTAAGTTAGCAAAAGTTCCCTGTGCATTAGAAACAGAATTAGGAGTTACGTAAATATAAGTAGGTATATCTCCGTTTATCCCGTTAAATGTGTCCTGTACTGCAACATAATTAGACACAGCTACAGAGGCAAGATAGGTAGGTATAGTGTTATTCAGTTTCCAATGATAGGTTATTGTTCCATCTCCATTATTAGTTTGTTCCAATAAAGTGCCATTACAAACAGCTATTTTATCATCTTCGGTTCTGATATAAAAATCATAGAAAGCTCTGTCAACAAAATCGTCAATACAAGGAAACCAAACTCTTCCATAACAATGAGGGTCAGCTTCAAAAGCTACACCGAGATTATATGCCAGATTACTGCTAAAATGAAAACCTCCCCATCCATACGATTCAACCTGAGGTTGTCCATGATAATAAATGCTTGCTGTTATAGTGTCATTAATATTTAAAGTCTCTGTAAGAGGTATTCTTAATAAAGTATCATTATAAAAAAATGATGTGATTTTCTCCTGTTCAATAAATATTGAATCTACTGTAAGTTGTAAGAGATCAAGAGGGATAAAATTTACATTATTGATTTTTGGAGTAATTTCAAGTTTAGCATAACCGTTTATTTGCTTTTCGGAAAAATTCATTATGTCAAGGTTTATGTCATAATGCAAAATATCAATAGTGTCGCTTTTAAAATTTTTATTATTATCAGATGCATCTATACTATTAATACAAAATAAAAAAGATAATAATAAAAACAGCAATTTTATTATTTTCATACGTTTAAAATTTAAAAGAATTAAATATCAAAAATATATAAAAATTATAGAACTCACAAGATTTTATACTGCAAGAGTTAAGTTATAACTTTGAGACTACTCCGAAAACTAAAGTTATAAATTTATAGCCGCTTAGCGAATTTATAATAAACTGATGTACAGGTTTATAGCTTTCAGTCTTTTTGTAAAGTTAACCGCTTAGCGGCTTTTCGGAGTGTATTCAATTTTTTAAGTTTTATTTATTGTTTGTCCATAATGTCCGGTTTTTTTGTTATGCCCCAGTACGCTGCGCTACGGGGTAAACTTGTTTTGAAAACAGTTATTTTAAAAAATAAAAAATCGCAATTAAATGTATAATAAGATTTATTTATATTTTTACTCATAGAAATTTTTAAACAAATAAATAAATGACAATAAACGAAGCACAACAAAAAGTTGATGAGTGGATAAAACAAAATGGAGTAAGATATTTTAACGAGCTGACAAATATGGCTTTGTTAACAGAAGAAGTTGGCGAAGTGGCAAGAATTATCGCCAGAAAATATGGTGAGCAATCTTTTAAAGAAAGTGATAAAAATCATGATTTGGCTGATGAATTTGCTGATGTTCTTTTTGTGTTGATTTGTCTTGCCAACCAAACAGGTGTTGACTTAACTAAAGCTTTAAACGACAATCTTTTAAAAAAGACTAAAAGAGATAAAAACAGACATATCAACAATAAAAAACTCTATTAAAATTTATTTTTTAGATGATAAAGACAAAAAAAAATATTTTAACATTTCTATTAATATTTATATTTTCAACAAGTTTTTCACAGACATTTACTGTTAAAGGTAAAGTTATTGATTCAGACACAAAAGAGCCACTTGCATTTGTAAATATTGTTATCAATGGCGGTAAACATGGCGGGACATCCGATATTGACGGAAAATTTAATCTTTCATCAGATAAAAATATCTCTATTCTTAATTTTTCTTACGTTGGATATTTTTCACAGATTTATGAAGTAAGAGGGAATGAAAAAAATATAATCATTGAGTTAAAGAAAAGAGTGATTAATTTAGCTGAGGTAATAATACTTCCCGGAATAAATCCTGCTAACAGAATAATTAATAATGCAATAAAAAACCGTGATTTGAATGACCCTGAAAAAATAAAGTCATTTTCTTATACTTCGTACGAAAAAATGATTTTTACTGTAAATAAAGATTCATTGGAAAAAATTCCTGAAAATGATTCTTTATCTGAAGGTTTTAAAATGAAAAAATTTTTAAAGACAAAAAATCTCTTTTTAATAGAAAATGTCTATAAAAGAAAATTTATGTATCCTGACAAAAATTACAAAAAAGTAATTGCTTCAAGGATTTCAGGGCTTAAAAATCCTTTGTTTACTTTTCTTTTGTCAGAGCTACAGTCTTTTTCGTTTTATAAAGATATGATAAATATCTCTGATAAAAATTATATTAATCCAATTAGCAAAGGCAGCTTAAAAAAATATTTTTTTCTTATTGAAGACACTACTTATTCTGATTCCGACACCACATTTATTATATCTTTCAGACCGAAAAAAAATAAAAATTTTGACGGATTGAAAGGTGTTATTTCTATCAGCACCAACAAATGGGCTATTAAAAATGTTATTGCCAAACCCGAAAATGATGAATCAGGTCTTAGCATTAAAATACAGCAGAAATATGAATTTATTGACAACTCACATTGGTTTCCTGTTCAACTAAATACTGATATTTTATTTAATAATATTCAGGTTAATGATTCCACTAAAAGCTTTAAAATTGTTGGTGTAGGCAAAACTTATATTTATGATATTGTACTTAATCCTGCTTTAGTAAAAAAAGAATTCAGCAATATTGAAATTGAAGTTGACAAAAACGCACATAATAAAGATCAAATATTTTGGGATAAATACAGAACCGGCAGCCTCACTACAAAAGATAAAAACACTTATCATTTTATTGACAGTATTGGCAAAGCCGAGCATCTCGACAGAAAAATGAAAGTATTTGAAACATTTATTAATGGCAGAATTCCTTTTAAATATTTTGATTTAAACATAAATAAACTTTTAAGATATAACGATTATGAAGGTTTGTATCTCGGTGTTGGCGCTCAGACAAACGAAAGTTTATCGAGAAACTTAATTTTAAAAGGATATTATGGTTATGGTTTTAAAGATAAAAAATCAAAATATGGTTTTAATCTTTCGTGGCTTTTAAACAAAAAATCAGACTTGAAATTTTCATTATCTTATTCTGATGATGTAACAGAAACAGGTGCTGTAAATGATTTTGCCAAAGAAAGTAACTTTTTTAATGATGATGTTTTAAGAAGTCTTTTTATCAAGAAAATGGACAAAACACAAAATCAAGAAATAAAAATAAGTTTCAGAACTTTGAAATATTTAAAAGTAAATCTTGCCTTAAACAACACAAAAAAAACTCCGGGGTATCTTTATAATTATTTGTTTAATCCGGGAAACCCGAATATCCTAAAAACAGATTTTTATTTTTCTGATTTATCATTGGGTTTACGTTATGCGTATAAAGAAAAATTTATAAAAAATGCTTATAATAAAATGTCACTCGGTACTAATTTTCCTGTAATATTTTTTAAATATACTAAGTCTTTAAATAATTTCCTTGACGGAGAATATTCTTACGACAGATTTGATTTTAAACTAAAAAAATCTGTTTACACCAAATATCTCGGCAAGACATCAGTAACAATAAATGCCGGATATATCAACGGTGATGTTCCGTATTGTAATTTATACAACGGACATGGCAGTTATAGATTTTTTTCGATTATGGCTCCAAACAGCTTTGCCACAATACGTATGAATGAATTTGTGTCAAACAAATATTTTGCTTTGTTTTTTTCTCACGATTTTGGCAAACTATTATTTAAAACTCCTAAATTCCAACCCGAATTTGCTATTGTTTCTAACTTTGCTTTTGGCAATCTTAACAATGCAAACAGACATTTGGGCGTGCCTGTAAAAACATTAAACAAAGGCTATTTTGAATCAGGTTTGTTGATAAATAATTTATTGAATATGCAAATTTATAATCTCGGCGTTGCAGCTTTTTACAGATATGGACCTTATACTTTCGATAACTTTCATGATAACATATCTTTAAAAATTACATTAAAATATACTTTATAATATGGCAGGAATTTATATTCATATTCCTTTTTGCAGAAGCAAATGCATTTATTGCAATTTTTATTCAATTGCTGTTAAAAACCAAAATGTTTTAGAGAGATATAAAAATGATTTTTTGAATGCTTTGTATAAAGAAATTCAATTACGTAAAAATTATCTCGACAATGAAAACATTAAGACAATATATTTTGGTGGAGGCACTCCTTCTATTCTTTCTGCAAAAGAAATAGAATCTATAATCATAAAGATTAAAAAATATCATCAAGTTGACGATGATGCTGAAATTACTTTAGAAGCAAACCCTGATACTCTTAGCTATGAAAAATTAAAGGCTTATAAAAATATTGGGATTAATCGTTTAAGTATTGGAATACAGTCGTTTAATGATAAAGACTTGAAATATTTACACAGAATACACGATTCTAAAAAAGCTATACAAGCAATTGAAAATGCTAAGAAAGCAGACTTTGATAATTTTAGCATAGATCTTATTTATGGAATACCAACATTGAATAATAAATCGTGGGAATATAATCTGCAAAAGACTTTCGATTTTCAAATTCCGCATATTTCTGCCTATTCGCTCACTGTTGAACCACAAACACCTTTATCGCATCTTATAAAATCAAAAAAAATTCTTTCTGTTGACGATGCTCAATCTATTGAACATTTTAATATTTTATCGAAGATGATGATGCAGAATAATTATCAACATTACGAAATTTCAAATTTTTGTAAAAAAGATTTCTATTCAAAACATAATACAAATTATTGGATAGGTGAAAAATATCTTGGTTTAGGTCCATCAGCACATTCGTATAATAAAATATCAAGACAATGGAATTTAAACAATATAAAAAAATACATTGAAAACATTAATGATAAAAAGCCTTTTTCACAAGAAGAAAAACTCACTCTTACACAAAAATACAATGAATATATTTTAGTGTCGTTACGCACAATGTGGGGCATAGATTTAAATTTTATTAAAAATAATTTTGATGAAAAATTTTTGAGAGATATAAAACTTCAAATTCAAAAACATTTAAAAGATGATTATCTAAAGATAGAAAACAATCATATTTTTTTAACAGAAAAAGGTAAATTGTTTACAGACGCAATTACTTCTGATTTGTTTGTTGTTGAATAAAATTTTAACTTAGCATTTGTGACTTGAATTCAGCAATTATTAATTGGAAAGTTTATAATTTAGGAGAAGAATCATTAAATTTAACAATAGAAAATATTAATAGTCCATATTATTTTACATTAGATATCATTGTTGTCCGATAAAGAATTATTAATAACTTTAAAATGCTTGAATATACTAATATTTCAAAACAGGTCGCCTTTACAGGGCTTGTTTTTTTGATAAATATTTTACTATAAACAAATACGACCT
>JAGGUV010000100.1 GCA_021158345.1 Bacteroidales bacterium | reverse complement strand
TTTTAGGTGAATTATGTTATACGTATTTTGTTATCTAAAAGATTTTAGCTACTTTTGTTTTGTTTAACAAAGTACATATTGCAGGGCGGGGTTCTGTGGTACGCCAACTGCGGATTCTCGCATCGCAGTTCCGTGTCCTTCGGACAGGAACGTTCTCCGAAATCCGCCCCGACAACATGTATCAACAGTTGTAGCCAATTTGGGTACGGTAAATAGACTTTATGTGACATGATAATAACACTATCAAGAAAATAATACAATGAAAGCATCAAGATTAATTCCGGTATTTCTACTTTTTGCATTGATTGGATGTCAAAAAGAAGATGTTGACAAGCCTAATGAAAAATTTGTTCCTACAGACGTTCTGGTAAAAACGAAAGGAAATTTCACGATTGAAAAAGTTTTCAATTGGATAAATTCACTTCATCTTGACGTTGAATCCATTAATTATGGGATTTACACGTCAAATTTACCACCTGATAGTTTACAATATGTTTTGGATTATTTAAATGCGAAACCTTATACCCATGAAGGCGTCTGGCATGTAACGGGTTATTTGCACTATCAGACCCATAAAATAACTATTTCCCCGAGGTTATTCCAGATTAATAACAAAGAATATCAGGCAGACTGGCTTAATTCAATGCAGAAACTCCAACTGGTTGAAGATACCACTTCAAAAGTCAGTGGGAATGTAATATTTTTCCATGTTCCAAAAGGAGAAGAGAAAGAATGGGTAAAAAAATTTAAAAAATATGATTTTGTTGAATGGGCAGAATTGAATTACATTATTGAACTTAATCCCTGGCCATAAATAATAATAAAAACTGGCTACAACAACACCTATGCGCTATGCCGCAGTGTATTGGTAATAAGGCGATTAAGCATTAAATGAAGATGTTTTTAAATACGAAAATTAAACAATAAAAGAGCGGTATTCACCAGCCCGACACTTGATAACATGCTGGATAATTCATTTAAACGTAATTATACAGCTATTCGTTAGGGCATATAAAAACGAACGAGACTGCAACAAATAAACATTGATAATGAGAAAAATAATAATTGGATTATCACTTTTAATTTCAAGTATAGCTTTTGGACAAAAAAATTTTCAGATACTGCATTATGAAAAAGTTGTAGGAAAAAATTTAATTGACAACGCCGAAATTAAAGGAATAGAATACATATTTCCTGAAAGGATTCATGAAGCCTTTATTGATACAACAAACGGATTCTTAACAGTTCAGCTACGTGGATTGAGAAAGGGAAAATGGTTGTCCAACAAAGGTTATATCCTACAATATGACCTGAATAATAAAAACTTATTGTGGAGTAAAAAGATTGCATATCAAATTAGTAGCCTACAGCAATTTAGTAACACCATGATTTTCACAGTTGCAAATAAAAGTAACTGCTTAGACATCAGAACAGGTAATAAGATTTGGGAAGTAAAAAACAATATCTACTATGTTGACCCAATGGATAATATTGGAATCGGTTATCGTTTTAAAAGCTCGACTGGATATTTAAATGAGCTTGAAGGAATTGATTTGAAAAGTGGAAATGTAATATGGAAAAGGAATATAAACAGAGAATACGGATGGAATGATGTTTTTTACATAAATGATTCCACAATGATTGTTGTCGCAGCAGGATTACATTCAATAAATATCAATAACGGAAAAGGCTGGGATTATAACACGATAACTGGAAAAAAGGATTATTCAGGAACGGTTGCTGCAAATGCTGTTGGAGTCGCTGCAGGATTACTTACTGGCACATTCATCATGTCAACAGGACATAATTTAGTAAGAGACGTAGTTTCCAATAGCCTTGTTGATAGTTCATACATATATTTTGCATCAAAAGAACAATTATCAAAAATTGATAAGCAAACTGGCGAAATCGCTTGGAAATATCCTTTCCCAAATGATTTAGCAAGTAAGTCTTCGCTTTTTATGAATGAAGACATAGTTTTTATGATAAATAAAGGTTATGCTTTTATGGGGTATAGACAATTGGATTTTGGGAAACCATTTATTGCAGCATTCGATAGAGAAACAGGAAAACAAAAATATCTAACACTAATAAATGTAAAAAAAGACCCAATCCTTGGATTTAAGATATTGCAAGATGAAGTATACTTAGTGTTTAAAAATAGGATTGCCAAATATTCGATTAAAACAGGAAGTCAAATAATTGAAAAGGAATTTCCTGAGGATTATTACGGTGATTTAAAGTACTTTGTCGGAAATCAAGTATTTGTAAAAAATGAAAATGACGATTTGGTAAGCCTTCCTCAATCTGATACTTCTAAAGTCTTTGTTTTTACAAATCAAGGAAAAACATTATCAATTGACAATCAGTTAAATATTACTGACACAATTGATTATGAAGATTTAAGTATTTATTATTTACGAACAGCAGATTTGAAATTTATTGCAAAGGACAAACAAACATTGATTATCGACAACGAGGGGAAGCAGATTGCTGAAATTGAAGCAACAACAAATGCCTTTTTGATTGGAGAAACGTTGTATGATAAACAAGACAAAAGTTTTATAGCTATTGATTTAAAAGAAATAATTAAAAATGAATAAATTACGTGCCCTAACACATAAGCATATAAACCCCCCATAGCACTATCATCTACGGTTTTTATATGCATTGTTGAACCTGTCTGCCAAGTACGCTATGCAGGCGACACCAAAAGTAGCGGGTCCTGCTATTTCAACAGATATGTGGTTTTAATAATTACCGGGATTTTACAAATATGAAGATTAGCTTCTATCAAGAGGGAAAATTGGTGATAAATTTGTTTTATCATACGGTTTTTTAGTTTTTTAACCCGTAGAAATTAATGATTGCTCACAAACAAACGTTTTTTCATTTTTCCCGGTAAAGCAGTCAAATCTTTTACTGTAATTTCATTTTCGTATTTCATAATTTATTTTTTTTAGGTGAATTATGTTATACGTATT
>JAGGUV010000077.1 GCA_021158345.1 Bacteroidales bacterium | reverse complement strand
TATATTTCAGCGGATTATTAAAAGCATAACTATAGCGGTTAAAGTTTTGTCCGTATCCGGGAGCTTGCACCAACGGGTCAGGGCTAAGGAAACGAGCCAAAAAAGGGTCATAAACTCTGCCGTTCATATTAGCAGATTCTTGATTTTCCCAAACATAGTGCAGGGGAAATTTAGAAGTTGCTAATCCCGATGATGTAATGAAATGAAATATATCGGGATTTATTAGACCAAACTTATCCAAATGCTCGTGACCGGTGAATCCTCTGTCGAAAAGATGACTTTGAGGTACATTATTATAAGACCAGTTTGTTGGTTTACGACGACGTCCCCAGGGATCAAAACTAAATTTTAAATTTTTCAAAGAACAAATTAATTGTAAAGGTATTAATAATTTTTTAAAATAAATAAAACAGTTTTATTTTTTATAACTTTTTAAATATTTATTCAAAGATAAAAAATATTTTTAATATTGTATATATGTAATTTACTTATTTTGAGTATATTTTGTCCTTATTTGATGTAGTTTTTGTCTATTACTAAAAAAAATTAATTTGATTAGAATTATAAAAAACAGAACATTTGCAATCTTATATGTCTATGAAGCTTGGGATTTCAAATAAAATTTATGTGAGTTTAGAGAAAGAAAAAAATTCAAAAGTTTTGGAAAGACTTATTTAAATTGATTGATTTTATTAAAAAAGATATAGATTATTTTATCAAGACTTTTAAGTGGAAGGGAATTTGATTTTTTTGAATGTCAGCTATTTTTGTTATTATAAATACTAAATCCTTTATCTTTCTATTTTTAATAATTTTTTGTTAATCTGTTTAAAATAATTTCATTAAGTTTTAGTCAGACTTATTTTAATATGGTTTCATTTTATATTAAGAATTTATTAAATTTGTATAAAATTATTAAATAAAATGGATAAATATCAAAAAATAAATAAAACTATTTTGTCATCACTTATAAATTATAATCCGGAAATGATAGGATTATTTGGGTCTTATTCTCGTAATGAAAATAAAAAGGAAAGTGATATAGATATTTATGTTAAATTTAAGGAGAGTCTTTCATTACTTCAATTAATTCGTATTGAAAATGAACTTTCTGAAAAACTTGGTCTTAAAGTTGATTTAGTTACAGAAGGAGCAATTAATAATATGAGAATTAAATCAAGCATCGAAAAAGATTTGAAAATAATTTACAGAGCATGAAAGATGATTTAGCTTATGTTGAATTGTATTCGTAAGATAAAAGAATATACAAAAGGATTATCTAAAACCGAATTTGCTAATAATGAATTAATCCAAGATGCAGTAATAAGAAATATTGAAATTATTGGAGAAGCAACAAAAAAAGTGTCAATTAATTTAAAACAAAATTATTATGAAATCCCATGGAAAGAAATGTCAGGTATGAGAGATAAATTAATTCACGATTATATGGGCGTTGATATTGATGTTGTGTGGAAAACTATAGAAAATGATATCCCCATAATAGACAAATTGATTAAGAATATTAAATTATAAAAGCTATAAGAATTTTTACCCAATTAAAAATTAACACAAATTTACATTAATCTTTTCATTAAATAATCATCATAAAATAAGTATATATCTGATAACTTTAGAAAAATGAAATTTTTTCTGATTTTCGGGTTAATTAAAATTTTTTATGCCTTTTTAAACATATTTAATTACTTTTGCAAAAAAAACAAATATTACGGGATGTAAAAAATTATATTAATTAAGGAGGGTCTATGATTGAAACAATAAAAATTGGCACTTTAAAGTGGCATCATCTTCTTACCCCAACCGAAGAGGATTTAAATTATCTGAAAGACAATTTTTATTTCCACCCTCTTGATATAGAAGATTGTAAGAGTAGTAATCAAAGACCTAAAGTCGATGTTTACGACGATTATTATTTTATTATCCTGAATTTTCCTTGTTTTGATAAAGCCAATAAATTTTTAAGAACAAAAGAGATTAAACTTTTCTGGGGCGAAGATTATATTATTACAATAGGAAAATCGCATTGGGTTGTTAATGATTTTTTTGATGAAATTAAGAAAAAAGAAGAAAACAACGAGGACATACCTATTGGAACAAGTGATACTTTACTGTATAAAATTTTTGAAAGACTTATTACCGAATCACTTTCTTTAGTAAAAATTATTGGTAATGAGGTTGATTATGTCAGCAGGGATTTGTTTAGCAAAAAACCACAGAAAATTATTGAAACTATTTCTGTTACCAGGAAAAATATAATTTTATTAGATACAATTTTTAAACCGCAACTCCGTCTTTTCCATAGATTTGAATCAGGAGATATTGAAGGCTATGCTGAGAATATGGAAGATTACTGGGGTAATATTCTTGACTACTATCAAAAAATGTGGGATATGACCGAGGATTACGAGGAACTGATAGAGGGCTTATCAAAAACCTTCGATTCGTTGCAGACAAACAGAACGAATGAAATAATGAAGGTACTTACCTTGATTTCTTCAATTTTATTGCCTTTGACATTTATCACAGGATTATATGGCATGAATATAGGTTTGCCTCTTCAAAATCAGCCTGGCTCATTTTGGATTATTATTGGAATTATGATTATCCTTGCCCTTTTTATGATTAGAATTTTCAAAAAAAGAGAATGGATGTAATTCTATTTCTTTTTCTCCATTATTTCTATTTGTTTTCTTACTGACTCTTCATGAATTACCTGTAATAATTTTAGCAGAAAATCTTTATCAAGGTTTTTTTCTTTGCCTATTTCCAATCTGGTTTTAATAACATTATGCCATTGTTTCAACTGAAGAATAGTAATATTATTTTTATGTTTATATTCTCCAATTTCCTTAACAAATTCTAATCGTTTCGAAATAATATTTATTAACTCAACATCTGTTTTAAATATTTCGTCTCTTAAATTTTCAAGAATATTGTGTTTTGAAGATGGAGATTTTTTTTTACGAATAATCAACTTCGATAATAAATCATTTAATTTTTCAGGTTTTATCTGTTGGTTTGCATCTGTCAGAGCTTTATCAGGATTAATATGCGATTCTATCATAAGTCCGTCCATTTCAAGGTCAAGAGCTTTTTGCGATACTGACAACAGCAATTCTTTATTGCCGCAAATATGGCTTGGATCACATATTACAGGGATTCCGGGTATTAGCCTTTTTAATTCAATAGGTATTTCCCACATAGGCGGGTTTCTAAATTGAGTTTTTTCAAAAGAATAAAATCCTCTGTGTATGGCTATTATTTTTTTTATGCCTGCATGGTTTATTCTTTCAATAGCTCCTATCCATAGTTTAATGTCAGGATTAACAGGATTTTTTATCATCACGGGTATATCAACACCTTTTAAAGCCAGTGATATTTCCTGTACAGAAAAAGGGTTAACAACAGTTCTGGCTCCTAACCATAATATGTCAACATTATTTTTTAAACATTCCTCAATATGTTTTGGAGTAGCTACTTCAACAGTTGTTAAAAGACCTGTTTGCTCTTTTACTTTTTTTAGCCATAATAAACCTTTACTGCCAACACCTTCAAAACTGTCAGGTCTGGTTCGCGGTTTCCATATCCCGGCTCTGAAAATTTTTACATTTGGAATTTTAGATATAGCTTTTGCTGTTGACAACACCTGCTCTTCTGTTTCAGCACTGCATGGACCACTTATTATTAACGGCTCTTTATTAGACTTTATCCAATCTTTTGTCTTTTCAATATTTATTTTATAATCCATTCAAATTTTTTTATTTTTAAATCGTTAATGAATTATCATAAAAAATTATCTATCTAAATTAATATTTTTTATTAAACTGTTTAATAACAACAAAAAGTATTTATTTTTGCAAAGGAAATTAAATATTTAAAGATGAAGAAATTATTAAGGACAAAAATTTGTGATTTATTTACTGATGAAAGTAAATATAATAAAGAAGTAAATGTAAAAGGGTGGGTAAGGACTAAACGAGGCAGCAAAAATGTTGCTTTTATTGCTCTTAATGATGGCTCTACAATTAATAATATTCAAATTGTTGTTGATTTTAATATAATTCCCGAAAAAGATATTAGCAAAGTAACAACAGGGGCTTCAATTTCTGTTAATGGTATTCTTGTTGAATCACAGGGCTCCAAGCAGAAAGTTGAGATTAATGCTTCTTCAATAATAGTTTTAGGAGAGGCAAATCCTGAAGAATATCCTTTACAACCTAAAAAACACTCTTTGGAATTCCTCAGAGAAAATGCACATCTTAGATTTCGTACTAATACTTTTAGTGCTGTTTTTAGAATCAGACATGCAATGACATTTGCAATTCATAAATATTTTAATGACAAAGGTTATTATAATATCCATACTCCGATTATAACAGCCTCTGACGCAGAAGGAGCTGGTGAGATGTTTAGAGTTACAACTCTTGATCTTAAAAATCTTCCTCTATATGATGAAAAAAATATAGATTTTTCAAAAGATTTTTTCGGCAAAGAAACAAGTCTTACAGTATCGGGACAATTAGAAGCTGAATTGGCTGCTTTAGCCTTAACACAGGTTTATACTTTTGGACCTACTTTCAGAGCCGAAAATTCTAATACCACGCGTCATCTTGCAGAATTCTGGATGATTGAACCTGAAATAGCTTTCGCTGATATTAATGATAATATGGATATTGCAGAAGATTTTCTTAAATATTTAATAAAATATGCTTTGGATAATTGCAATGATGATCTTCAATTTCTTAGCAAACGTCTTGCTGATGAAGAGAAAAATAAAAAAATGCAGGACAGGGCTCCTGAACTTATCGGCAAACTAAAGTCTGTGTATGAAAGTGATTTCGAAAGAATTACTTATACTCAGGCTATTGAAATATTATTAAAATCAAAACCAAATAAAAATAAAAAATTTGCTTTTGTCATTGAGGGCTGGGGTGCTGATTTGCAATCGGAACACGAAAGATATCTTGTGGAGAAATATTTTAAAAAGCCTGTTATAATCACTGATTATCCAAAAGAGATTAAAGCTTTTTATATGAAACAAAATGATGACGGCAAAACAGTCAGGGCTATGGATATATTATTTCCTCAGATAGGTGAAATTGTTGGAGGCTCCCAGCGTGAAGAAGAATATGATAAATTAAATTCAATAATTAAAGAACAGAATATCCCTGAAAAGGATATCTGGTGGTATTTGCAGACAAGAAAATTTGGCACAGTGCCCCATAGTGGCTTTGGATTAGGATTTGAAAGACTTATGTTGTTTATTACAGGAATGGGCAACATCAGGGATGTAATACCATTTCCAAGAACTCCTAAAAATGCCGAGTTTTAATTATAAAGAAATTTTTATTATCTTTATAAAGTTAAATTTTTTAAAACGTTATGTTAAATCAGAGACTACAGCAAAAATTACTTCAAAAGTTGTCACCTCAGCAAATTTTGTTGATGAAATTGTTGCAGATACCGACTATTAGTCTTGAACAAAGAATAAAGCAGGAAATAGAGGATAATCCTGTTCTCGAAGAAATGGAAACTGATGAAGAAAATAAGGATGAAGATAAACTAGAAGAAGAGACAGACTCTGATAATGACGATGTTGACAATGAAGAATTCGACCTTGAAGACTATTTAAACGAAGGTGATATACCTGATTATAAATTGCGCGCTAATAATAATGACCCTAACAAAGATGAAAAAAAGATACCCTATGCTTCCGGAATATCTTTTCAGGATTTTTTAATATCTCAGTTAGGGCTGCGTATCCTTGACGAAAGAGAATATAATATTGCTATGAATATTATTGGAAATATTGATGATGCAGGATATCTTTACCGTGATTTAAATTCTATTGTTGATGATTTAGCTTTTTCTCAAAACATTACTACTGATAAACAGGAATTAGAATCAATACTAAAAATTATTCAGGAATTTGATCCTCCCGGTGTTGGAGCACAAAGCCTTCAGGAATGCCTTCTTATTCAGTTAAAAAGAAAACAAAATCATAATAAAGCTATTGAACAGGCAATTTTTATTATTGAAAGGTATTTCGATGAGTTTACAAAAAAACATTATGATAAAATTATAAAAAGAACAGGATTTACTGAGAAAGAGCTAAAAGCTGCTATTGAGGAGATATTAAAACTGAATCCTAAACCTGGCAACTCGCTTGGTGTTACTGAAAAAGTAAATCATTACATTATCCCTGATTTTATTATTTATAATAAAGAAGGACACTTAGAATTAGAGCTTACTTCAAGAGATGCACCTGAATTGATAATTAACAAAAATTATCTCGGCATGCTTGAATCTTATGCTGCTACAAAGAAAAAAACTAAAGAACAAAAAAAAGCTATTAGTTTTATAAAACAAAAAATTGATTCTGCCAAATGGTTTATTGATGCTCTTAAACAGCGTCAACATACATTGTATATTACAATGAATGCTATCATGAATTATCAGGAAGAGTATTTTCTCACAGGTGATGAAACAAAATTAAGACCAATGATTTTAAAAGATATTGCTGAAATTGTTAATCTTGATATTTCAACAATATCAAGAGTGGCTAACAGCAAATATGTTCAAACACCTTTTGGAACATTTTTGTTAAAAAGTTTCTTTTCCGAGTCTATGCAAACATTATCAGGTGAAATAGTCTCTACACGTGAAATAAAAAAAATATTGGCAGAATGTATTGAAAATGAGGATAAATCAAAACCATATACTGACGAAAATTTAGTAAAAATATTAAAGGAAAAAGGTTATAGCATTGCACGGAGAACTATTGCCAAATATCGTGAACAACTTGGTATTCCTGTTGCCAGACTTAGAAAAAAATTATAGCTTTTATGGAAAAAAAAATAGCAAATTTGATATCAACTATATTTCATCCTATAATTATTCCTACTTATTTTTTTATAGCTATCTTTAATATTAACACATATATTTCTTTAATTATTCCTTATAATACAAAACTGTTTCTTCTTGGGATAGTCTTTCTTTCTACTTTTTTGCTCCCATTATTATTAACATTTATTTTTATTAAAAAAGGATTTATTAAATCTTTGCAAATGGAAACCAGAGAAGAAAGAACATATCCTTTTATCTTTACTTCAATTTGCTATTATTTTACATATTATTTTTTTAGACAGGTGAATTTACCGAGAGAGTATTATATGTTTTTACTTGGAGGTTTATTTCTGATATTAATAATAATAATAATAAATTTTTTTTGGAAGATAAGTATTCATTCTGTTTCCATAGGAGGTGTGGTAGGAGCTTTTATCGGACTTTCAATACAAACAAATATTTATATATTGCATTTAATATTTTTGTCAATATTTATTTCAGGATTAGTAGGCTATTCAAGATTAAAATTAAACGCACACAAACCTGCTCAGGTATATGTGGGCTTTCTTACCGGATTTTTGGTGATGTTTTTGTTTTTTGTGTTATAATTTATTTATTTGGAGTAATAGAAATACCAATAGAAACAGGATACATTTCAGGACCTAAATCAGTATCAAATAATTTTGTTATAGAATAAAATGCGTAAAAATTTATCCATTTATATCCAAATCTTGCAGTAATTCCAATTCTGTTTTTACTGATACCATTAATATTAAATTCTTTTATTTTTATTGTACTGTTAGAGCCTGATTTAAAATCATCACCTTTATATTTTGTGTGATCCGACAACCTTAAACTGCCCTTGATACCGATAGAATATCTAAATCCTTTTTTTGTGTTCAATCTTATATCCAAAGGAAAATCAAGATATGTAACATTTAACTTGTTAAGTTTGTAATCATCTTTTTCGTCAACTGCAATATCTGAGATTTTGTTAAAAATCATTTTTCCTTCATCACTAACACCAGGATAAGAATTGCTGTAAATATTATGAGAACTTAAGCCTGCACCTATTGCAAATATAAAATTGCTTTTTTTTATCGGAAAATTATACAAAGCAAAAACATTTGACCCCCTGCTGAAATATGAAATGTCCATGCCGTCAGGAGCATTAACCCAATAGTCAACAAAAAAATCATTGCCTACATATATTTTTTTTATTTTTTCAGTATTCTTCTCAAAATTTTGAGAAAATGAACAAAAGGAAATGCTTATAAGTATGAGTAAAAGAAAAAATTTTTTCATGAATTTTATTATTAATTTGTTTCAAGGGCAAATATAATAGAATAGAGAATATAAAGGCTAATAAAATTAAAAAAAATCCTTAAAATATTTTTTAATTTACGGTTATTTATAACCTGAGATAATTACCTGAGAGCTTATAGTCGCCTCTTGTTGGTTCTGAGATAAACATTAATTACTTTTTAAAATTATATTTTCTCTGAAATCCCGCCTAGCGCTTTAGAAGCGCTTGGCGGATGAAAATTTTCTGACGTTTTATACTTTAACTGTCAGACACAAAAAAATATACTGGTCACAATTTGCGAGTGCTTTAATCAAAAAACCCGCCATGTAAATGTTAAAACTTGTGTCTCCAAAATATTTTTATTAAATAAAATTTAAAATATTTTATTTTCGACAAACTTTCTTTATTTTTGTATGTGATTAAAAAAATACTACGTACTTAGCTTTTTAAAATATATAAAACTAATATTTTACCTTTTAAAAAAATTGTATAATGATATTTTAAAACATTGTTGTCCGATAAAGAATTATTAATAACTTTAAAATGCTTGAATATACTAATATTTCAAAACAGGTCGCCTTTACATGGCTTTTTTTTTGATAAATATTTTACTATAAACAAATACGACCTAATTGGGGCGTAATAAAAAAACCACGTAGTGGTGATCTGTTTATAGCACAGATGTTATGAAATATTTTAAAGTGCCGTAGGTACGTCC
>JAGGUV010000121.1 GCA_021158345.1 Bacteroidales bacterium | reverse complement strand
TTGATATGACTCTTGAATTGGAATTAGGTTGTACTGGTGGTGAAGAAGACGGCGTTGACAATACGGGTATTGATAATTCAAAATTATATACACAACCCGAAGATGTTGCCTATGCTTATGAAGAACTATTAAAAATTAGCCCTCGTTTTACTATTGCTGCTTCGTTTGGTAATGTTCATGGTGTTTATAAACCCGGTAATGTAAAATTAACTCCTTCTATTCTTGATAATTCTCAAAAATATATTCAGAAAAAATTTAATACTCCTGAAAAACCTGTTAACTTTGTTTTCCATGGTGGCTCAGGCTCAAAACCCGAAGAAATTGAAGAAGCCATTAGCTATGGTGTTATTAAAATGAATATTGACACTGACACACAATGGGCTACTTGGGAAGGAGTGATGGATTATTATAAAAAAAATAAAGATTATCTTCAATCACAAATAGGAAATCCTGAAGGTGATGATAAACCTAATAAAAAATATTATGACCCGAGAAAATTTCTCAGAAACGGAGAACTCTCAATGGTTAAAAGATTAAAAAAAGCCTTTGAGGATTTAAATTGTATTGACAGATTATAAAAAAATAATTAATAAAAATTAATAAAAAGGGTGAATGCTTATTACATTCACCCTTTTTTATAAAAATTATCTTGAGGCAACTTGTATTAGTTCTTTGGCATGCGTTGTTAATATTGGAATTGGGGAGTGGTTTATCATCTGTTGTGAATAAGAACCAAGCCATAAATTAGAAGTGGATATTTCACTTACATCCATAATAGAAATTAAATTAGCCTTATTTTTTTGCGCATAATCCATAATAGCATCAGCAATATTATCTGCTTCAACAGTATCAATACGGAATCTTATTTTATTTTTTCCCAAATAACCGACTACCTGATTAACATAACTGTCAACAATGCCCCTGACATCTCTAACCTTAGTGCTATAAAGACCTAAAACATATATTTCTGCATCCAGATATCTTGCAAGTGTTGCAGTAAAAGGAACTTTTTGTCTTGTAGAAATACTACTGTCAATAGGTAAAATAATTCTTTTAAGGTCATTTTTTACATTAATAGCTAACCTGATAGTAATAACAGGACATTTCGAAGCAGTAACTATTTTGAGAGCATCGCTACCAACCCAGAATTCTTCAAAACCTGATGAGCCATGAGTGCCGACAACAATAAGTGCTGCATCATCCTCTTCTGCCAGTTTTGATATTTCTTGATATACTTTACCTTTTCTTATCACATAGGTTAAAGAATTATTATTTAATTGTGGTTTATATTTTATTATTAATTTTTCAAATTGTTCTTTTACAATCTGTTCAATTTTATCAGGTTCAGATAAAAAAATTGCTTTTGTATTATCTGGTTTATTTACCCATATCATTACAATATTAAAATTTGTTTTATTTGCAATTGTCAAAGCATGCTTTAAAGCATTTATTGAACATTCTGAAAAATCTATACCTACAATAATTTCGTTATTTTTTTTCATAAAACTAATTTATTTTAATTAAGTTTAGGGAAATTTATTTTGTTTTCTTTAACATAAATAGCATTAGGATATTTTCTTATAATTTTTCTAAGGGATCTTTCTGCATCTAACCGTGTTCTATAATCACCAACTCTTATTTTATAATATGGTTCTTTAAAAGACAGATATGCAGGTATATCAGGAAAAAAATTATTAAAATCTTCCATTGTCTGTAAAGCTTTACTTTTAGAGTTATTCCCTGATTCGAAAAATATCTGTATTCTCCAGCCGGGAATATATGCATGCTTTTCGTTTAAAAGAATATGTTTTTTTATTAACGTATCTATTCTGCTATCTTGTATCAACTTAACATTAGGATATTGCAGGCTGTCCTGAGAGCATACGTTTGTTATTAATGCTGCATTTGTTATCAGTAATAAAAAAAATAATTTAATCTTCATCTGTTCAAAATTTCTCCTAAATTTATTTTAATTTATTATAAATAATTTTTATTCCCTGTTCATTTATTAATTTAACAAATTTATACAAATATCTCTAATGCCAATATTTAAAAAATTTAATTTTAATCATTATTAATAGTCATAATAGGAATTTTTGAGTTATTAACTATTTGTTGTGCAAATTGTCCCAAAAGAATATTAGTAGCAGTCCTTTTTTGTTCTGTAACTATTGAGATTAAGTCAGCATTTATTTCTTCAGAATAATTCAATACCGATTTTGTAATATTATCTGTAATAACATCATCTTCAAAATATTTTATTCCATTTTTATCAAATAGCACCTTAGCCTGATTAGCATAATTATCAACTCTTTTGTGTACGGATTTCAGTTTTGTGGAATATAATTTATATATAAATATTTCAGAATCAAAATATTCTGCAAATTCTGAAGTGGCTTTAAATTTTAAAGATGTTTCTTTTGTGCTGTCGATAGGCAGGACTATTTTTTTTATTTTATCATTAAACTTGAAATCATTACGTAAAGTAATAACAGGACATGGGCTATAAGTAATTATTCTGTTAGCATTACTTCCAATCCAATATTGTTCAAAACCCGAAACACCGTGTGCTCCTGTAATTAATAAAAAAGCATTTTCAGATTTAGCAAAACTTGCTATCTCGTGATAAATTTTACCTCTTTTTAATTTATAATCTAAAGTTCCATATTTTAGACTGTTCTTATATTTTTTAATTATAGCAGAAAAATTTTTTATTGCTTCATCTCTAAAAATATTTCCTTTAGAAAAAACATTTTCACTAACATCAAATTTGTCAACCCAAATCATTATTATTTCCGACTTAATTTGATTTGCTAAGTTAATAGCATACTCCAAGGCGTGAAAAGAATTCTTGGAGAAATCTATGGCAACAATTATCTTTTTCATAGTATAATTTTTATTTTTTCCTTTTGCTAAAATAAATATAATTATACATTATTACAACAAAATCAAGAAAAAATTATTATAATAATTAATTTCAGACTAATTACTTTAATGATTTTATTAGTTTTGTATAAAATATAATAAAGATAATGAATGAAAATTTAAATCCTGACAAACATTCTTTAAATAAAATTGATAATGAAGTAGAAAATATCTTACGCCCTAATAATTTCAAAAATTTTTCAGGTCAAGCCCAAATTATTGATAATTTAAAAATTTTTGTTCAGGCAGCAAAGCAAAGGGGTGAATCATTAGATCATACACTGCTTCATGGTCCCCCAGGATTAGGAAAGACAACACTTTCGTATATTATTGCCAATGAGTTAAATGTTAATATTAAAACAACATCTGGGCCTGTAATTGACAAACCTGGCGACCTTGCCGGGCTGCTTACTAACCTTGGCGAAAACGATGTGCTTTTTATTGATGAAATTCACAGGCTAAATCCTATTGTTGAAGAATATCTTTATTCTGCTATGGAGGATTTTAAAATTGATATAATGATTGAAACAGGTCCTAATGCAAGAAGTGTTCAAATATCATTAAATCCTTTTACTTTAGTTGGTGCAACAACACGCTCGGGGTTGCTAACAGCTCCTCTCAGGTCTCGTTTTGGTATTAATTTACGATTATCATATTATGATGCTGAAACTATTAAAAAAATTATTGTCCGTTCTGCAGGTATATTAAAAGTGCCAATAACAGAAAAAGCTGCTAATGAAATTTCACGCCGCAGCAGAGGTACTCCCAGAATTGCAAACCTTTTGTTAAGAAGAATACGCGATTTTGCACAGATAAAAGGCGATGGCGTAATAAATCTTGATATTGCTTTATTTGGTCTTTCAGCTCTGAATGTTGATAAAAACGGTCTTGATGAAATGGATAATCAGATTCTTTCAACTATTGTAGATAAATTCAATGGAGGTCCTGTTGGATTAACTACTATTGCTACTGCTGTTGGTGAAGACCCCGGAACTATTGAGGAAGTTTACGAGCCTTTTCTCATTCAGGAAGGTTATATTAAAAGAACTCCAAGAGGCAGAGAAGCTACTTCTTTATCTTATTCGCATTTTGGAAAAAAAGGAAAGTCTAAACAAAAAAACTTATTTGAAGAGAAAAAATTATAATTAATTCTTCAAATGAACAGCTCTGACAAAAACAAACAAAAAAACACCTTTCTTATTAAAGCAAAAGCAAAGGAAATGAACTTTTTGTTTTGTGGTATCTCAAAAGCAACTTATCTAAAAAAAGACGCTGCTTTTCTCGACAAATGGTTGTCGGAAAATAAAAATGCAGGCATGGATTATATGAAAAATAATTTTGATAAACGTACAGACCCACGCCTGCTCGTTGACAATGCAAAATCTGTTATCACTTTTTTATATAATTATTTCCCCGAAAAATCTATTCCTGAAAAATCTTATTATAAAATTGCAAAATATGCTTATGGTAAAGATTATCATTATGTTATAAAATCAAAACTAAAAAATTTGATACAATATATTTATGAAAATATTGGCAAAGTAAATATAAGAGCTTTTGTAGATTCAGCACCTATATTGGAGCGAGCCTGGGCTCAACGAAGCGGATTAGGTTGGATAGGCAAAAATTCTAATCTTATTACTAAATCAAACGGCTCATTTGTGTTTATTGCTGAGCTTATTACTGACCTGGAATTAAATTATGACCCTCCTTTAAATAAAAATTATTGCGGCAACTGTTCTTTATGTATTGATGCATGTCCTACTAATGCTATTGGTAACGATTATTCTGTTGATGCAAATAAATGTATCTCTTATCTTACTATTGAGCTTAAAGACAGCATCCCTGATGATGTTAAAAACAAATATGAAAAATGGATTTTTGGTTGCGATATATGTCAGGATGTTTGCCCATGGAACAGGTTTTCAATTATACATAATGAACCTGATTTCTTGCCAAATCCCGGTTTATTTAATATGACTAAAACTGACTGGGAAGAGATAACAGAAGAAATTTATAAAGAATTATTCAGAAAAACTGCTGTAAAAAGAGCTAAGTTCAATAAGTTTAAAAATAATATTAAATTTTTAAGCACAGAATAATTTATCTAAACTGATAATGCAATGATAAACATATTGCATCGCTATACTGACCTCTGTTAAAAAAACGCTTGGCTCCTGATGCATGTTCACGAATTGGTATTAAAGAATCATTAAATCGGAAATTTACTTTTAATTTTTTGTTTATTGCATAATAAGCACCAAGAATTCCATTTAAAGCATGCTTTTTAAAAGGCTTTCCTGCTGAAGCAACGTCATCATATTCTTCACTGTGATTAATTAAATATCCATAAGAAAGCCCTGCTTCGAATGTCCATTTTTTTGTCAGCACATATTTTATAATTATTGGTAATTCAACATAATTAAGCTTTAATTTATAAGAATGTAAATCATTAGATTCTTTAGGATTCATTCTGCTGCCTTTTTGTAGATATTTTAACTCCATTTGAATTTCCCAGTGATCGAAAAAAATAGTGTCATTATTTTTTTTCTTTTCATAAATAACAATGCTATCCTTTTTAGAAACATTTTTTATAAAAACAGGTAAGTTAACAAAGCATCCAAAATTTAAACCTACCTTATCATAGCCTGAGCAAACATCGCCCTGCACCTGTGTTGCTGCTAAACCGGTAATTATTCCACCTTTAAATTTTTGTGCTTTAAGAATATTGCTTAGCAGAAAAATTGAAATTATCAAAAAGAAAAATTTAAGTTTTTTCATATATAATTACGATATTAATAAAATTTTCAGATTATAAAATTAGTTTTTATTATTAAATAAATATGAATAAAAATTAATTTTTAATAATCGCGTTCAGCAATAAAATAAATTAATTTTTCGAGTGATTGTCTCGCTATGCTTTCAGGAAATTTGTTTAATAATTTAAGTGCCTTATCCTGATAAGTTTTCATTTTAGTTTTAGCATATTCAATACCTCCACAATCTTTTACTTTATTGATGATAAAATTAATATATTCAGGTTCATTATTATGATTATTTATAATATTAATTATTTTTTTTCTGTCAGAATAATTTGAATTATTCAATAAATATATCAGGGGCAGAGTGATTTGTTTATCTTTAAGGTCAAGGCCAAAAGGCTTTCCAGAGCAATTATTTTTTTCATAATCGAGTATGTCATCTTTCATCTGAAAAATTATTCCAGCATTATTACCAAAATCTTTTAAAATATCAATATTTTTTTTATCAGATGATGAGGAGGCATATCCGCAGGCACAGGAAGCAGAAATTAAAGAAGCTGTTTTTTTTTGTATTATCCTGAAATAGATATCTTCATTTATTGATGTGAGGTTACGATTTTTTTCTATTTGCAGCAGCTCACCTTCACTCATTTCTGCTACTGAGGCAGATAATATTTTCAATAATTCAAAATTATTACTATCTAAATATGAGGTCATACCTTTACAAAGAAAAAAATCTCCAACTAACACAGCAACTTTATTTTTCCATAAAGCATTAACAGAATAATTGTTTCTTCGAAAATTCGATTCGTCAACAACATCATCATGCATTAATGATGCATTATGAATAAGCTCAATACCAATTGCAATTTTATATGTTGTCTCGTTAATTTCACCACAAAGTCCGGATGAAAAAAATACAAACATGGGTCGTATTTGCTTACCCCTGTGACTAAAAATATAATTGTTTATGTTTTTTAATAAAGAAGATGAACTGTTTAAAGATTCTTTTAATTTCACATCAAAAATCTTTAAATTTTTCTTAATGGGTTTTTTTATTTCTTCAATTTTATACATAATAATAAAATCAAAATTATAAAATTTATTAAGCAGAATGCTATTTTACTCTTAAAAATAAAAAAAATAAAATATTTAATTATTTTTTTAGGAAAGATATAATAATTGTTTTAACTTTGTGCTAATACTTAAATAAATTATTAATTTAAAAAAACAAAAAAATGAATGGAGTAAACAAAGTAATTTTAATTGGTCGCCTGGGAAAAGATCCCGAGGTTATGACTTTTGAGAACGGAACTAAAAAAGTCTCTTTTTCTTTAGCTACTACCGAGACATATAAAGGGAAAGACGGCACTAAACAATCAAAAACAGAATGGCATAATATTGTACTTTGGAGAGGTCTTGCCGATGTTGCTGAAAAATACTTGAAAAAAGGTGATAAAATATACCTTGAAGGAAAAATCCGCTCAAGACAATACGATGCTAAAGATGGAAGTAAGAGATATATTACTGAAATTAATGGAGACAATTTTCTTATGATGGGCTCTAAAAAAGATTCTTCCAATAGTTATAATCATAACCCTTCTGCCGAAGCTGCTCCTGAAGAACCAGACATCTCTTCACCTGTTGATGACGATTTACCATTTTAATTATCAGGTAAATTTTTAAAATCAATTTTTAACACAATTTTATTTTAAGTTACAATAATACTTTTTTTATTATTTTTGTAACCTATGGGTATTGTATTGTATCTATTTTTAAACTTTTTTTATTTTGATAACCTTTATTAATTCATTATTATATCTTAATGTTTTTATTTATAATACCATTATAAAAACATTTTCTGCTGATATTATTATTACATTTATAATATTAATATTATTATTGTTTTTCTCAGCTATGATTTCCGGCTCTGAAATAGCGTTTTTTTCGCTTACTCCTTTACAGTTAAATGAAATCAACATTAGTAAATCAAAAAAACATTCTTTGATACTTTCTTTGCTTAAAAAACCAAAACGTTTATTAGCAACAATTTTAATATCAAATAATTTTATAAATGTTTCTATTATAATTTTATCTTCATTTATTGTAAAC
>JAGGUV010000001.1 GCA_021158345.1 Bacteroidales bacterium | reverse complement strand
TGCATTAAATTTAATTTTGTGTTTGGATAATCATCGTCAGTTAAACCTCCAAATTCAAAAGAAGCTCCTATAGTTTTATATATTTCGCCATCATAAGCTACGGCTGTTCCATATTGAGGTGTTTGATTTTCTAATATTAATACAGCAGAATCTTTAGGACTTATATGGTCAATATAATTATTATCACCGGAATAAGTAAAGCTTATATTTTCCGTGAAAGTACCTGTTTGTCCTGAAATAGTAGAAAGATCGCTTGTCCCATCAGCAATGCCATTAATATGAAACATATCATGTGCTGCGGTTTGAGTGTCGTAATACCATGTGTCTCCACCCTCCATATATAAACGACCTCCATTATTAAGGAATTCTGCTAATCGTTGACCCTGAGTAGTTGTAAGTTTATTATTATTACTATAAACACCAAGGCATACAAAGACAGATTTATATAAATTCAGGTCTTCGGGTAAAGCTGTCATATAATCTGCAACTAAACCTATTTCTTCAATTGTTGATTGAATTACAGGGCCTGAATTATTATTTTTATCAAAATCAACAATAAGAGCAGGAATAGTACCAATAGGTTTGTATACTGTATCTTTAATATTAATACCGGCATCTGCAAAGACATCAAAGATTAAATCTGCAAAAATTCCTGTCTGAGAATTTTCATCAACATTAATTGTTAATAACGCTTCAGCGGAATTATTTTTTTCTATTAATCCTATAAATACGGAATCATTAACAATATTAATGTCGTTGTTATTAGTATTAAGTTTTGCAAAAGTATTAAAAGCGCTACTTAATCCTGAATTAGAAATAGTAAAATTAACATCTACTGTTTCACCCGGATCTAACCTGCCATTATTATTACCATTTACTGAGTCATTTAAAACAATATTATCTATGCTAAGCACAGGAGCAGTATTAATAGGAGGGAATACTATGTAATCTATCCAAGCACAATCATCACCGGAAGAAACATAACTGTCTTTAATATATTTCCATTTAAAAGTATGTTCACCGGTGGTAACATCAAAACTTTCAAAAGACCAGTCAATTTCACCTGACCAGGAACCTACTTTAGTGTTATCAATATAAAATTCAAAGAAATCATAAGTAGCTTCAGAAGATACTTTTTTGTAAAATGATATTGTTCCGTCAGCAATAATATTAAAACTTATTAACAGGCTTGAAGATTGGCTATTGTCAATATCTCCTGATTTAGCACAATAAGCACCTTCATAAGCATTTGTATTATCTATTTGCCAAAAAGCATTTCCATTGTTTTCCCAGTTAAACATGCTAAAATTACCTGTTTCAAAATCTTCCTGTATAATACCAATAGTAACATTAAAAGATTTTTCAGCAAGATATTTTCCTGAAATTACTTTATAATTTAACGGGATATTGGTTCCAACAGGAACATCGTCAGAAACAGTAACATTAAAAGATGCTGAAATGGTTTCGTTAACTTTTAAAGTGTCGAGATTAAAATTGGCATTATTGATAGTAAGATATTCAGAAGATGAAAAAACATTAGCAATAATATCATAAGCATTGCTATGACCTGTATTATATGTAGAAATTAATATGTCAGCAGTTTCACCGGCATCGAGTCTTCCGTTACCATTACCTCCGGAAGCATCATTAATAGACATATTGCCAACATTAATTACAGGTGCATAAGCTATTGCAGAAAGATTGCTTTCCCAGGTATTACTACCATCAGTACAGCTTATATTAAATGTAACAGGATAATTATCAGGTATTGAATCGTAAACATCAAAAGCAAAACCATTATCAACAGAAGCTGTTTCACCTGAAGGAATATTTCCATATGATTCCGTGCTATCAGTAATAGTAAAATACTGATCTTCTGTGCTTATATTTACAGTGATATTTTCAGCTTGTTCAGTTCCAACATTTTTGACTGTTAATGACAATAAAATTGATTCTCCATAATCAATGGTATCATTATTATTTTCATCATTGATAAGATAAGAATCTTTAATAACATAAGGTCCGTTAGGAGGAATAACCGAAACAGGTTGAGAATAACGATAATAATTATCTTTAGTAACAGTAACAATAACATTAGCTCCCGGCAGTTGAGAAATAATAGGAATAGAAACAACACTTCCTGTTCCCTCGGCTGTACCAATTATTTCACCGTCAGCAGTTATTGCGATAAATGAATTTTCATCTGCTGTAACATCAAAAGAATTTAAACCGCTTAATAATACATTATCGTGAGTAACAGTTAAATTTTGAGGTACTTCTGAATATAATACAGAAAAAGCGTCTCCATGATGATGAAAAAGATTATAAGTTACAACTTTGCTATCAGAATTATAAGGCCAGTTTGACTGCTGTAGAAAATATTTTCCGGAAGCATTAGCAAAAGAAGGTAATAAATAAGTATGACCACTATTGCCGTAATCAGGCATAAAATCAGGCCACATTCCATCATACATGCCCCAAACAAGAACATCGTTAACAAAAGAATAAGAAACCTGTGATGCAGCGATAAGACCTAAAGCGCCTTTTTGCATTCTGTGAAAAGCTTCTGTGAAACATTCGTTACTCCAGTCGAATCGTCCTGTAAGACAATTAATAGAAAATATAAAAGAAAGATCATCATTATGTAAACCCGAGAGATTAGAGTTATGATAACTAGGTTCTCCCCAACCTGTTTCACCACCATGGTCTCTGTGCTGTACTAAAAATGCACCGCTGTTGATATCATTATTTATTCTTGTAGCACTTCCACCCCAGTCAGTAAGATGAGCTGTGTTATCAGGAATATAATTTAGTCCATTTGAACCAAAATAATCTACTACTGTTGATGTATTAGTAGCAGAAGACCAAGCACCTCCGGGAGTACCACTGTTGATAGCATTTTCACGAACAGGTTCTTTCCCCAGACCATGCTCAAGGAAACCATTTATTACTTCGGAACATAGCTGAAACCATCTATCCGTTTGCCAACCCATTGCAGTAACAGGATGATTATAAAAATCCGCAGAAGTAGGCGGTTGTTTTTCGTAATTTATAAATTTATGTATCATCACTTCAAGGTCATCCTCATCTTGAGCAGTGATACGAGAAAAAGTAATGTCAGGCAGATTATCTTCGTCAACATCAGCATAAATATTATCACTTACATAAGTACCAGAATAGGGATGTGTCAATGATGGAGACACAATAGTGCTGCCGGAAGTTCCGTAATCACCCAATAATAAAATAGCACTGGGAGGTATATCCCATGTATTATATGCATTGTTTACATAAGTTTCGATAGCAGAAGTAGTGTTACCTCCCATTTCAGTTGTAGTAACAATACCTGTTTTAATGCCTTGTAAAGTTCTCCAGTTTTTAATAGTGTCAGCCCAGGCAATAAAAACCGGGTCGTCAGGTGTAACTATTAGATATTCATAGCCTTGTGAACGTAAAGATGAGGCGTTATTATATTTTACTGTAGGTATTGAATTACTGTTAATAAAAATGTTTTTGATTATTGGATCCCACCATCTGCTACGCAGTCTGTCGTCACCAAAATGTCCATTACCATCTTTAAATTCAATTTCAATTTCTATATATTTATAAGCTATTAGCTCTTTAGTAACAGGATTATACTGAAAAGGTGTTACACCAACAATAACAGCGTCAATGCCTCTAACTTTTAAATTTTTTGAAATAACAACAGGATTAGCAGGATAAAAAGCATTTTTGGAGTATATTTTTTTATTTTTTTTAAATATTAAAGGGTTATTATCATTAGCAAGAGGAATTTGAGGAGCAGGTGCTAAGTTTATATTAGAAAATTTTTCTGTTTTGGAAGAAATAATTTTTAAATTTACTTTTGCTCCTTGTGGTATAGCTATATAACGGCTTCCACTTGGTAAATCAGGAGCTCCTTCATTATTAGGGAGAAAACTGCCGTCAATTTCAATCTCCTGCATTTCATCTCCATCAATATTTCTTTTTTTAATATCAAATTTTTGTAGAGAATAGATGAGCTTTACACTGTTTGTTTTTTCTTGCTTTAATGTAAATCCGGTTTTTTCGGTGTTGTCAGAAAATTTTATTTCTTGTGAATAAACATTTTTAAATAAAGGCGCTAAAAACAAAAACGACAAAAATGTATATTTGAAAATAAAATAATTAGTGTGTTTTTTTTTCATGTTTAATAGTTTTAGTTTAATATTTTGTTTAGTTATAGGTTTTTTTCTTCATTAAGATTTAATAAATATTTTTTAAATAATGAAAATAAAAAAAAGCCTATCTTTTGAGATAGGCTTTTAAAAAAATTTTTATTTATTAACAATAATTTTTTTAATAATATTTGTGTCTTTACCTTTTATTGACAGATAATAAACGCCATCAGTATAATTATTAATATTAATAGATTTATTAAATATTCCGTTTAAATGAAGATTGTTTTCGTTATAAACAGAAACGCCTAATGAATTGTAAATATTAATATTTATAATATCATTATCAGGTGTCACAAATTTAAGGGTGAATATTCCTGTGTTAGGATTAGGGAATATCTGAACATAAAGATTTTTTGCTTCTTGAATTCCTACTGTATTTTTAACAACAACAGTAATAGGCTCTGTAAATTCACTTTCACCACAATCATTAATACTTTTAACTTTAATGAAAGCATCACCAAGAAAACCGCCATCCCATAAAACAGTAGCAACAGTATCAACAGCATTTATTGTACCTGCTTCAACAGGTGTTAAATCCCAAAGATAAGAAGTAGCGTTTGCATTGTCAGAAATAATATATTCTGAGTTTGGAGTGTATGCAAGGTCAACAGTATCTGGACCAACAGGAGTATCAGGAATAAGAGGAAGAAGTTCTATTGTTAATAAAATATTATCGGAAACATCAGCGCAAGGAACATTAGCTATAGCATTTAATGTCAAAGTAACTTCTCCTGAATTGATATCGTTAATACCCGGAGTATAAACAGGATTAACAATAGAATTATCATCAAAAGAACCGTCACCGTCAGATGTCCATAAAATTTCATTGTAATTGTCAGCCTGAGCGTCAGTTAAAGAATAATTGCTGCCCTGACAAACTAAAGCATCGTCACCGGCAAAAGCATAAGCAGCTTTATAAATTGCAAGATTCATATCATCACTTATACTGTTTGATTGAGAATCATTAGCAGTTAAAGTAAGAACAACGTTACCGATTTCAATATCATTATTGCCTGGAGTATAAACAGGAGTAAGAATAGTATTATTATCAAAACTACCATCCCCGGAAGTAGACCATTCTATTGAAGAATATTTAGCTGCGTTACCTGATAAAGTATAATCGCTGCCTTGACAGATAGTATCGTCATCACCTGCATTAGCTGTTAAAACATGCTCGTCAATACATAAATAAATATCGTCAAGCCAAGCACAATCACTGCCTGAGCTGTTTGCAGCATCTTTAATATATTTCCATTCAAGATTATGAGAACCCGGGCCTACAGCAAATTTTTCAAATGACCAATCAATTTCTCCACTCCATTCTCCTTTTACATTTCCGTCAATCATAAATATTAATTTATCATTATTTTCTTCTGAAGAAACTTTTTTGTAAAAAGATACATTATTAAAAGTGTTTGTTTGACAATCAATTATTAATGAGGTTGATTGGTTATCGTTGATACTACCTGATTTTGAAGAATAATTACCATTAAAATTAACAGTATTGTCAATTATCCAGTCAGCATCTCCATTAAAATACCAGTTGTTAGCAGAGAAACTGCCTGTTTCAAAATCTTCGTCAGGAGAATAAATAACTGTAAAATTCCATAAGTTTCCTATAGCATCACCATATTGGTTGTGAGCATCAACTTTCCAGAAATATTCAGTATTGTATTCCAAAGCTGAAGAAGGAATATAAAAGGTATCAGTAAGAGTTATACCATTTTCAATATTTGTTGGAGGGTTATCAGTACCAAAATAAAAAGTATAATTATCAGGATCAGTTCCAGGACCTTTTTCCCAATTTAATGTTGTAAAAGGAGAAACTTTAGTTTGTCCAATCATAGGATTAGGATTTTTAACCTGATTAGGAGCAAAAGTGATAGGAATATTTTTATGATATCTAAGGCAATTTTGTTTAGTAATAGTAAGCTCAATAAAATCTCCTGAATTTTGAGGTATTATGTCAATAGCAACTGGCGAACCTGTACCTTCGGCAACTCCAATAATATTACCATCAACAGATAAACAGATAAGAGAATGGTTATCAGCTTTAACGGTAAAAGAAGTAGCACCACAAGGGATAGTATTTTCATGTTCAACAGTTAAAGCAATAGGCATACTAGAATATACTGTTGAATAAGAGCCGCCATGATGATGGAATAGATTAAAAGTAATCTCTTTATTATTTGGATTTGAAGGCCATCCTGAAGCTTCAAGATAATATTTTCCTGAGGCATTGGCAAAACAAGGACGTATATCATCATAATTGTTTGTGGTTCCATACCCGGGATCAAAATTTGACCACATATTGTCCATTACACCCCAAACATAAGTGTCATTAACAAAAGAATAAGATACTTCAGTAGCGCCAATAAGGCCTAAAGCTCTTTTAGGTTGTCTGTGAAAAGCTTCCACAAAACAGTTTCCATTGCTACCTGAATAATCGAAACAACCTGTTTGGCAGTTACCTGAAATAACAAAAGTGAGGTTTTCGTTATCTAAGCCCGAGAGATCACTATTAGTATAATTTGGTTCGCCCCAGCCAGTGTACATACCATGGTCACGATGTAATACCATAAAAGCACCACTGTTAATAGCAGTATTAATTCCTGAAGCACTTCCTGACCAGTTGTTAAGGTATGCAGGAGTAGAAGGTATATAACCAAGGTTAGACCAATAATTTACTACAGTATTGGTATTTGAAGCTGTTGACCAAGTTGAACCGGGAGTCCCCTGATAAATAGAATATTGACGTTCAGGTTCTTTATAAAGTTCGTTTTCCCAAAATCCCTGAACAACTTCAGAACAAAGTATAAACCAACGTTCAGTCTGCCAGCCGCCTGCTACCAATGGATGTTTATAAAAATCAATGGATATTGGTGGGTTACGCTCATAGTTTAAAATTTTTCCAACCATAACTTCAAGTTCTGTGATATCACGTGCTGTAATACGTGAGAATGCAATATCAGGTAAATGGTTGCCGTTAACATCAGCATATATATTATCTGATATGTAATGATCTGCACCTCCATATGGGTGTGGCAAAGAATAAGTAGTAATAGTATTTCCGGAGTTTCCGTAATCTGCTAATAATAATATTGCAGATGGTGGAATATCCCAAGTGTTGTATGCATTATTAACATATTGTTCGATAAGAGATTCATCATTACCACCGATTTGAGTAATAGTTGTAATTTCAGTACTTATTCCTTGTTTGTTTCTGAAAACTTTTAAAGAATCAGCCCAGGCAAAAAATAAAGGGTCATCAGGGATGATAATAAGATATTCGCAACCTTGAGTTTTAGTATTTTCAGGAATTTTATATTCTACCTTTGGTAATGAGCTACTATTAAGGAAAATGTCTTTAAGAATAGGATCCCATGATCTACTTCTTAATCTGTCTTCGCCAAAATGGCTGTTTCCTCCTTTAAAATTTATTTCTATTTTAATGTCTTTATAAACCAATAACTCTTTAGTAACAGGGTTATACTGAAAAGGAGTTACACCAAGCATAACAGCATCTACACCTCTGATTTTTGTTTTTTCAGAAAGAATAACGGGTTTTTCAGGGTAAAAAGCATCTTTTGAATAAATGCTCATATCTTTTTTATATGTTAAATCACCATCTTCAACAACAAAAGGTATATGTGGTGCAGGTGCAAGATTCACATTTGAATATTTTTCTATTCGGGAATCTACAATTTTGTATGTAACTGTTGCACCCTGAGGAATTGCGATATAACGACCTCCGCCGGGTAAATTAGGAGCTCCTTCCTGACCGGGAAGAAAATTTCCAGGGAGTTCAAGATTTTGCATGTTTTCTCCGTTAATTTTAACTTTTGATAACTCAAATTCATTAACAGAATAATTTATTTCAACTTTATTCGCATTGCTTTTTTTAATTGTAAAGCCTTGCTTATCCCAACTATCGGAATATTTATGTGTTTCCGCTTTTACAGAAGACACAGTTAAAAATAATGAAAAAAGCACAAGAAAAAATGATTTTATGCTTTTCGGTTTAAAAAATTTAGATTTTTTTTTCATGTTTTATTAATTTATTAAATATATAGTTTCATGTAGCTTAAAATCAAATGTTTAAGGGGGTTATTCAAATAATTTTATAAAATTCAGTCGCAAATATATATAAAAAAAATACAATAAAAAACCTGTTTTAAAATTATATTAAAACAGGTGTGTGTGTTTTTTTAATTCCAAATTATTTTTGAAAAATTATTTTTTCTGAAAAATTAATTGTTTCACCTTTTATTAATAAATAATAAACCCCATCATTAAAT
>JAGGUV010000029.1 GCA_021158345.1 Bacteroidales bacterium | reverse complement strand
TTGAAACCATCGCCTGTACAACGATTTCGGTGGGTCAATTTTCTGAAAATAGATAATTTCCACCATCTTAATTACAGCATGCAATGAATATTTATTTGCCGTTCATTGCTTCTCAGCACACTATGAGCCGTGCGGGATTACAATGTATTATTCTTTCAACTTGCACATACTTTGTTATAAAGTTGTTGCTTAAATACGCTGCATCCCCCGCATGGCTTATATAGCATGTTAGCAAAAGTTGTTAATATTGGTGGCTTTAATTAAATATAAATCTCATCATTAAATATCCGATTATTAGTCCTATTATGAATCCTCGCCAGTTTTTTTTAATAAACTTGGCTATCTTTTCCTTATTCATATTAGTATTGCATTATGACAGATATTAATGATGCACCAATATAGCCACCGGGTCCACCAAAAAATCCACCAACACAATCACATCCAAAAACTTTCCACCAGTTTATTGGACCTCTTGTTGATCGACCTTCAAGAAATGAAGCATGCAACTCCCAAATCTTTGTTCCGTCAACTTCAGCTTTCCAGAACTCCATGCTTCTTTTGGCTACATAAATATGGTCATCAAATACATAAAATTCTGTCTCATTCAATGTTGATTCTGCTTGACTTAACAAACGATCAAATTCTTGAAATGATTCAACAATACTGAGTTCACGTTCTAGTACGTCTAATGTTGCTTTTGCCAGGTTTTTGAAGTCATTGGAAAATGAAGTTTGATCCACCCATTCATCCAAATTTAAGTCATTTATGTTCTCAGGGAACTCTGGTAAATTGAGAGATTCAAAAGGCACTTCATATTTTTCACTGAATTCTCTAACCAATGACTCTACGGCACTTGGGATGTCTCTCGGACTAGGAATTTCTTGCAATGAAGTTAATCCGTGGATAATCCCATCATTGTGCATTCTTGCTAAAATGTTCTTTTTCATAACTTTAATTTTTTAAAGGTTAATAAAATTACTTTTGTTCATAAGGGTTACCAGCCCGAATTGGTATGTTTATGCTTTTTTCAATTTTTGCTAACGGTTTGAATATGGTGCGTGCCGCAGTTTGAAAAGATTATTTTTCAATTTACGACTAACTTAATTTTGTGTATTAACTTTCATAATTACAACTATTTGCGGGATGCACTATATTTTTTGTTGAACAAAACAAAAGTAGCTAAAATCTTTTAGACAACAAAATACGTATAATATAATTCACCAAAAAAAATAAATTATGAAATACGAAAATGAAATTACAGTAAAAGATTTGACTGCTTTACTGGAAAAAATGAAAAAACGTTTGTCGGTGAGCAATCATTCTGAGCAAACGATTGTCAATTATTTACGAGCTGTGGAATACCTGTGTAAATATACAGGAAAGACTCCACAGGAAACAGAAATTGATGAAGTTACTGATTATCTATATCAGTTGCAGTACCACAAATTTAGAGCTTGGCGTACCATAAAAATCTATGTGGCAGGATTGCGTTGGTTTTACACTAATATGCTGGATGATGAAGAGTTTGCTTTTAAAATTCCTTACCCAAAGGAAGAAAAAGACTTGCCGGTTATTATCAGCAGAAATGAGCTTTATAAACTATTTTCTGCTTGCGACAATCCAAAACATAAAATAATGCTGATGATGGTTTATGCATCAGGTCTGCGGCGCAATGAACTGCTCAATCTAAAAATTGAAGACATTGACACCAATGATGGTAAATACAGAATTCGGATTAACCGCTCAAAAGGAAATCGGGACAGATATACAATTTTGTCAAAAGCACTGTTACCACAATTAAGGGAGTACTATCAAAATTATCAACCACAGGTATATTTATTTAACGGCAGTAAAAAAGGCAAACCCATGACAGCAAGCGGACTGAGACACGCTTTAAAAATGTCTGTAAAAAAAGCCGGAATAAAAGAGATAAACCTGCATATTTTACGACATTGTTTTGCTTCCCATGCATTAGAAGATGGAATGAACATCAGAACTCTGCAAGAAATATTAGGCCATAAAAGTTTAAAAACCACTATGATTTATCTTCATGTTAGCGAAGTACCGCTGCTCAAAGGTTTTAGTCCATTCGATAATTGGGAGAAAAAGCCATGAAAACGCCTATTACAAAAGCTTTTGAGAACTTTAGCGATCAATATCTATCTCAAAACTCGGCTACTTTACAACAACACAAAGTGATAGATTGTATAAAAGTTTGCAAAACAGAAAAATTAGGATATAATGTTCATGTTTGCGAAGATTGCGGCATCATCCAAAAACACTATAATTCCTGTAGTAACAGGCATTGTCCAAATTGTCAGGCTATAAACAAGGATAGATGGATATTGGCAAAGCAAAACGATGTATTGCCGGTAAAATATCATCATACTGTTTTTACAATTCCTGCTGAACTACGAACACTTTTTTTGTTTAATAAAAAACTGCTTTACAATTTGTTGTTCAAGTGTGTTTGGGAAACCATAGAAAGTTTTTCAAAAGACCCCCGAAATCGTATTGAAGCAAAAATGGCGATGATTTCCATAATGCACACTTGGAAACAAAATCTGGATTATCATCCGCATTTGCATTGTATCATTCCATCGGGTGGTATTACTGTAAATAACAAATGGAAATCATCGCCAACGGCTGGTGATTATTTGTTTAATACAGAAGCTTTAGCTTTAACATTCAGAGGCAAATTTTTGTGGTATCTAAAGAAATATTTCAAAGATGACGAATTACAGTTTTGGAATTTACAAGATCAAACACAGTTGGAGTATTTTTATCAATTAAAGGAAACGCTTTACCATAAACAATGGGTAGTTTACTCCAAAAAGAGTTTTAATAACGAACAATCTGTTTTTGAATATTTGGGCAGATATACGCATAAAATTGCAATTAGTAATGCTCGAATAAAAAATGTTACAAACGAGACAGTTTCTTTTGAATATACAGATAGAGCCGATGATTACAAAAAGAAAATCAGAACAGTAGAAGGTGTGAAATTCATCAAACTATTTTTGCAGCATGTATTGCCCGAAAGGTTTATGAAGATCAGAAACTATGGTTTTTTATCTTCAAGAAACAAAACCAAAATGTTAGGAAATTTGCATGTTTATTTTGAATTGCCTCCTTATGAAAAACCACAAAAAATATTAGTTTTTGCTTTAATGAAATTGGTATATAAAGTGGATATAGGTGTTTGTAAATATTGTGGTGGTAAGATGCGGTTAATTGAATCAAAAGCTAGACCAAGAGCATCTCCAAAGGTGGCATAAAACAAACGGAAATAAAATTTTACAAACATTAAAATCAGTGCTTAACAAGCACAATGGCATTGCTATGATAAAAATAAAAATTTATGTTTTAAAAAACTAATAATCGCAATTTAAAAACTAAAAAACCGTATGATAAAACAAATTTATTTTCAATTTTCCCTCTTGATAGAAGCTAATCTTCATATTTGTAAAATCCCGTTAATTATTAAAACCACATATCCCCTGTAATAGCCTGACCCGCTACTTTTGGTGTCGTTCAACAATGCATATAAAAACCGTAGATGCTAGCACTACGGAGTTTTTATATGCTTAAGTGTTAGCGAGCGTTATTGATGTCTATCCAGAAATGATACAATTTTATATCATCCTTTTTTCTATGGGCTATTGACTTTAAATGATTCAAGACTTGTTGAGTTTCAATTATTTCTAATTTTTCATCAATATTCCAAAAATTACTTTCATCTGCTAAATTTTGAATCCATTGATTTATTGTTGTGTGCCAATATTCAAATGTATTCTGCTCGACAAAACCGATCAAACCTGCTTCAAAAAACCCTTTTCCGTGTATTTCTTTTTTAAATCTTTCAATCCCGCCATTATTATTTTTACCAATAACATATTCTTTTTCTCTGTCTTTTGAAGGTGCAGGTAATCTCTTTGATTCTACCACAAATAGAGCTGGAATATTTTTGTCTTGCTCGGTTGCATAAAAATAAAAATCCGGCTTACCGGTAGCACCATAATATAAATCAATATACTGGGCATTTACTCCGATAAAATTCATGTTTTTTTCTTGTATCAATGCATTCAATTTCTCTATAAGAATTTGAGTTAAGGCATCTTCATTTAAATCTCTTGCAAAACTTGTAGTTGATATTTTCAATACAAAACTTTCTGGAACTTTTTTTAATAAATCAATTATATAATTGATTGTCTTTCCTCTTTCAAGACTTAAATCAGGTGATTGAATATTATTATACTCTTCTGCTATCATTAATATCCCATTTTAGAAAAGTCAGCAAAACATTTATCCGCATCTCTATATGCTATTAATGACAACCAATATCTGTATTGATTGGGTTTAATAAAAACAATCGTATCTCTATCAGGATAAAGTTTTATAATACGATTGACTGTAAGATGTTTGGAAATTTCATAATCAGATAGTTCCTTTAAATCAATATTTTGTATATCAGTATGAAAAATAGGTTCTCTATCAAATGAATCGTATTTAAATATAGTAGCAATCAACGAATTTTTTAATTTGATTACATCTGTTAATCTAAATTTTTTGTTTCTTTCTTCATAAATCAAATTAAGCACTTTTGAAAATTCTTCTCCGTAGTTGGTTAATACTTGTTTATATTTACCTGGTGGGATTGGTTTTACGGCTTTTGAATTTTCTCCCTTACGCAAAAAATCTTGCATAAATTCATTAACATCAGAAATAATGTTATAGTCGTATTCGGAAAGATTATTAAAATAATTATCAAATGGTAAATTGCAAATATCTTCTTTTTTACAGGTTGTATTTCTGTATATTAAAAGTTTACTACTTGTAACAATATTATAAAATATCAAAACTTTGTGGTTAGTTGTAAGATTATAAAAGATTTTTTTTATTAAAGTCTCATCATTGCTATGAATCCCAACAAAAAGGTTTGAAAAAGGAAAAGATTTATAATTTAATGCCATTGATAATTCATTATTCTCGCGTATTATCAGATTTGGTGCAGAGAAAACCTTCTTGTTATTTTTTTTGAAAGATTTCAAATATTTATCGGAAATAAAATTATAATTTAGAGAATTGTTTGTAAAAGCTTTTATTGGAATACTTTTGCCACCACCTAATCCTTCTTGACAAACAATATTGATGTTTTCAATTTCATTCTGTTTGGTTATGAAATTCTTTAATTTTTTATATTGAGACAATTTATCGGTTACATTTTGTATTCTACCACCACCTAATAAATTATTTTTCCATATATACGGATTATAGATAGCAGTATGTCTATCAATAAAGTGCAAATCGTAGTCATCAATTTCAAAGATAATTCTTTCTTTGGTTGCTTTGGTGCGTTTAAAAGTTAAGTGTAAAATATTTTTATTAATCTCCGGTTTTCCATTTTTCAGAAATATAACGGCTGGTTCAACTCTGGCTACATCAAAAATATAATCTATTAGAGGTGTAAAATCGAATATTTGAATAACATTAAAATTTGAGAATAGTAATTTTTTAAAATCAAAAGAAGAGGTATTATATAATAAACTTGAAGATTTAATAATTAAACACAATAGACCTTTTTCTTTAAGATAATTTGTTGATTCTGCAAGAAATTTAAGGGCTATTTGTCCTTGCGGTATTTTAATTTTTTGTTCTTTAAATTCCCAATATTCATTTTTATAACTACCACGTTTAAAAGGTGGATTGCCTATGACTAAATCGAACTTTTTATTTAATTTATCATCTACTTTAAAGAAATCGGAAGTAATCAGATTTTTTTCTTTTAAATCGTCAAATTTAAGTTTTTCAATAATTTCAATGGGGTTTAATTCATTAGTCAATGCCAGACTTAAACTAAATGATGCTAACTCAATAGCTTGCTTTTCTTCATCAACGCCGTAAAGATTTGATAAAATCTGCTTTAAAGTATTAATTTCAGGGTGTTTCATGTTATTTTGTAAACGCCAAATTTGAACAAGACGTTTAAACACTGAAACCAAAAAAATTCCCGAACCGCATGCGGGATCCAAAACACGATAGTTTAATATATCAATTTCCTTGTATTTTGATAACGGTAAACTTTCATCTACAAGTAATCTTACTAAATGAGCAGGGGTATAATATAATCCTTTTTCTTTTTTATTTGTCCCGAGAAATTCTTCATACAAACGGCTAATCAATTCTACCGGAATGTATTTAAACTCAAAATATCGCCAATCAAATAATTCAAATTGCTTGGATTCTAATGACATTTTTTTTGCTTCCAATAAATCGGCAAGCAATGATAAATCAATTTTTCTTAAAATATCTTTATCCTTATCTGTCCATTCAAATACGTTCCCATTAAAACCTGTATTTGGATTATTTAATGATTCCAAAAGTTCAACAAAATCTCCTTTTCTTAAAACATCATTAAAAGTTTTTGCTTCGGCAAAACGTTTGAAATATTTGTCTGATAATAATTTTTTTCCCTTGCTATCAATTCTTTCTTCTAAATATTTTATTAGAATTGCTTGAACAATGATTTTATTGATAAAGAAATCATCAATGTCTTTATAATTATTATAAGCTTGTTTTAGTTGTCTTGTGATGTAACGTATGTTTCCAATAAGTTTGATATATGCAGAATTATTGGCAAAGCTGAATTTATTTTTATTTTCTAATTTATCCCAAAAAACACCACTTTTTATTTGAATAGCAAATTCTTCATTATAGAGTTTATGAGCTTTACTCGTAATTTTTAAAGTCTCTAAAATGTCAGGTTTATAATTTTTATTCAATGGGGTTGTCCCATTAATAATTTTTATTTCCGTTTTGTAAACAATACATACCAATGGCACTTCACCAGAACTCCAAATAGCTTTTTGGATGTTGGCCAAATCATTTTCTTCTTGTTGAGAGAAATCTCTATCTGTAAAATCATATAAATAAACTTGGGGTTTATAACTCCCATTTAGTTGTTTTCTAAAATATACAGCCGTTGCATTTTGCTCTTCGGCAAAATCTAAATGAAATTTAATATTGGGATTATTATTTTCTTTATTGACTAAAAATAGAACTTCATCATCTCTTTGAAACCCAATTTTTTTCAGGTTTTCAAAAAACGTTATATCTATGTTTTTGTCATTTAACATTCCTTTTATTTTAATTTACAAATATAATATTTTTATCGGAATGTCAAAATGAAAATTTCTGACAAATACCAACCTTTTTTTGAATTTTGGTAAGTCATTTTTATGCTCGCTAACTAGTAGATAATAACCACACTATGATCAATATATCTCTTTTATAAGTAGTTATTATTTTTAATTCTTTTCAAAATTATAAATTTTATGTTTAATAAGCAAAAATTAAATGTTGTTTATTATTTATACATTTTGTAAAATCCTGGTAAAAAGTGAGTGAGCTTTAATTAATTTTTTAATTTTAAAATTACTGTTGTCCGATAAATTTTAAAACCATCTAAATATTGAAACAGGACGTACCTACGGCACTTTAAAATATTTCATAACATCTGTGCTATAAACAGATCACCACTACGTGGTTTTTTTATTACGCC
>JAGGUV010000106.1 GCA_021158345.1 Bacteroidales bacterium | reverse complement strand
TTTTTGTGTCTCTTCTTGTGTTATTATTTTCTTCAGAATCATTAAATTCTTTGGAAAATTCTTCTCTGAATTTTTTATAATTTTTTTTATTCTGGCTAAAACCATAATTAGTAATAATTATTAGGGATATTAAACACCCGATTTTTATATACCTTAAATATGGTTTCATTTTTTTATCAATTGTTTAGAAAATAATAAAACATTTGCAAAGACTTTATTTTTAAAAAAATCTTTGCAAATGTTTAATTATAATTTATTATTGATTTTCGTTTTTTTTCATTTCCTCGTTAAAGACTCTTCTAAATTTCTCATAGTCATAGTCTATTTTTAGTTCATCATCTTTAGCAATTTTTTTAAAAAGAGGATTTAAAATACTGTCTTCAGGAATTTCAAAAGCTAGATATGTTCTGTATTTCCCGCCATTGGTTTTTGTTACTTTTTCGCATATTGTTCTATATCCTGATATTGTTTGGTCAATAACAGAACGTGTTAAATTTTCATATCTTTTTTCAATAGTTTCATCAACATTTTTTTGTGTTCTTTTATTATAATTGTCAATTACCGATTTAACAGTTACTTTTATTTTGGAACCTAATTCTTCAAGTGTATTTGACCTTGCTACTTTTTTAGAAATAACCATATCAGCGCTTTCTCCTACTCCGCTTGCACGGATAAAACCATCTGTTGAAGTAAATTCAGGACCTGAACAGTATTGTTTTATTACTACTTCTTCTTCATAAGCTTCTTTTGGTTGTTGTGGTGTTGGTGCTTGCACAATTTCTTTTGATGAATGACATCCTGCAATTAATAAAAAAGTTAAAGAAACAAATGCAAGACTAAGTACTTTTAGTAAATGTAATTTTTTCATGATTTTTTGATTTTAGTTGATAAAAAGATTAATAAATGTTTAAATTTTAATTGTTTAGTTTTATTTATTTGGTTTAAATTATTTTTTTAGAATTGATGAATCTTTTGTTATGACAGAGTTTCCTACAATTGACATTTAGTTATTATATTTTAACTATCAAAAGTAAACAAAAAATTTATAAAATTCAATAATAAAATAGATTTAATTAAAAAAAAATAAAAGATATTTAAATGTTGTCAAAAACCCGTAGCACGAGGTAATTCTTACTATTGGAAATATTCCTCAGAAAAATTTGTATAAAACCTTATTTTTTTGTAATTTACCGCTTTTAAAAATTATGATAAAACAACATTTCAAAAAAGAGCTGATAATTAACGGTTTATTAAAGCCGGGCTCAAAAGGTAATGACGTTAAAAAAGTTCAGGAGTGGCTGAATTTATACAGATATATTTCTCCTAAGTGGAATTATATTGTTACCATTGACGGCGATTTTGGTCTCCAGACATCTTATGCAGTAAAAAATTTTCAGAGATTAAATAATTTAAAAAATGATGGCATTGTTGGAATGAAAACGTTTTCAATTCTGTCACAGCCTTTGAAATCGGCATTTAAGATTATAATACCTTCAAATATCAGAAACCTGATAATTTATTATTCAAACAGGCATTTAATTAACAGACCCCGTGAGTTGAAAAATAATACAGGACCCTGGGTAAGAGCATATATGGATGGCAATGAAGGCAAACAATGGGCTTGGTGTATGGGATTTGTGCAGACAATATTAGACCAGGCTTTTTCTACTTTAAATCAAAAATTTACTTCTTTTTTGCCCCATACTTTTAGTTGTGATGTTGTGGGTGAATATGGACTTAAAAATAATTGCCTGATAAGAAATTCAGAAATTTCAGATGCTTTGGAGATTATTAAACCCGGTGATTTGTTTTTAATATCTAAATCCATGCATGACTGGGTTCACACAGGTATTATTACAGACATTAAAGACGACTGGATATATACTGTTGAAGGAAATACCAATGACGAGGGCGTTAGAGAAGGTTTTGAGGTCTGCAGAAGAATGAGAAATTTTAAAAAAAATAATATTGATATATTCCATTTAAAAATTTAAAACTATGCAAAAAAAGAAAAAATTTAAAGAAACTACTTTCGGGAAAATTGTATGTAATAAAATCCCCGAAGCTCTTGGTTTAGTTGGGGACTTACTCCCCGATAATGGAGTAATGGGAGTTGTTAAAAATATTATTAACAACAGCCAGTTAAATGATGATGAGAAAAAAGAATTGCTTGAAAAACAAAAAGATTTTGAGCTAAAGGAGCTTCATCTTTATCTTGAGGACGTACAGGATGCAAGGCATATGCAGGAAGTTGCATTACAACAGGATGACAAAACCAGCAAACGATTTATTTATTGGCTTACATTAATTTCTGTTGTTTTAGGATTTGGGTATATTTTTATGATTACTCTTATTACTATTAAACCCGAAAATCAAAGATTTGCAGACACAATTCTTGGCGTTGTTATTGCTATGATCTTTGGATCTATTTATAACTTTTTTTATGGTAGTTCTAAGGGCAGTGCCGATAAACAAAAACAGATATTTCAACAGTTTGAAAAATTTCAAAGAAAATAATAATTTATTATTTTAATCGTTTTTGCTATAATTTGGCTTGTATATTTTTATTTTTGCCTTGCATTTAGAAACATCATTAAAAAAATATAAAATTTAACAAATGAAAAAAATATTTATTTCTTTAATCCTTTTTTTAACAATATCAAGTTTTTCTTTTTCACAGAATGTTAAAATCAGAGAATTACGACGTTTTGATAAGATTGTTGTTATTGGCAATATTGATGTTGAACTTGTAAAAAGCGATAAAGAGAGTGCTGTGCTTGAGCTTGAAAATATTGATGCTGATCAGGTAAAAACTGATGTGAAGCAACGAACATTAAAAATAAGATTAAAATCTTTATTTTATAAAAATTATAAAGTTAAGATAAAAGTTAATTATAAGGAGTTAAGAAAAATTACAGCATCAGCATCAGCTAAAATTTCTTCAGACACACCCATAGAAATTGATAAATTAGAATTAAAAGCGAATAGTGCGGGAAAAATTAATTTAATTGTTGATGTAAATGTTCTTAATGCCACTGCATCACAAGGAAGTGTGATAACTCTTAAAGGCGATGCTGAATATCAAAAATCTATTGCTAATTCAGGTGGTGAATTATTATTTGAAGACCTCGATACAGAGAATGCAGATGTTAGTGCACATACAGGAGGAAAAGCAAATGTTTATGTAAGAAACGAGATTAATATTCTATCAACTACCGGCGGACTGGTGCATTATACAGGCTCTCCTAAAAAGGAAACTTTTTCTACTGAATTGGGCGGTAAGATAACAAAAGATTAAAATATTATGATAACGATTCTGGGCCCCACAGCCTCAGGAAAAACACTCCTTGCTTCTAATTTAGCCTCCTGTATCAATGGCGAAATTATTAGTGCTGACTCACGTCAGGTTTATAAATATATGAACATAGGCACTGGTAAAGATTACGACGATTATGTTGTTAATGGAAATCCTGTCCCATATCATTTGATTGATATTGTGGAGCCCGGCTATGAATATAATATTTATGAATATCAGCGTGATTTTTTTAATGTTTATGATGATATCCTGCTAAGAGATAAAAAACCTATACTCTGCGGCGGTTCAGGACTTTATATTCAAGCTGTCCTTAAAGCCTACAATCTTATTAAAGTTCCTGAAAATATTCCTTTGCGTGATTCTCTATCTGATAAATCAGACGAGGATTTAAAAATTATCCTTTTATCATATAATAAAAAATTGCATAATACTACTGATATCTCTGATAGAAATCGTTTGATTAAGGCAATTGAAATTCAGGAATATTATAAATCTAATCCTGAATTAGTAAATAAATATCCTGAAATTAAATCTAAAATTTTTGGTATTAATTATAGTAGAGAAATTATAAGACAAAGAATTACAGAGCGTTTAAAGGCGAGATTAAATCAGGGAATGATTGAAGAAGTTGAAAATATTTTGAATAAACGGGTTAAACCTGAAAAATTAAAATTTTACGGCTTGGAATATAGATATATTACAAATTTTATTCTGGGTGAAATTTCTTATGATAAGATGTTTGCTTTGCTTGATACAGCAATACATCAGTTTGCGAAACGACAAATGACCTGGTTTAGAAGAATGGAAAAACAAGGTATGAAAATTGACTGGATAGATGGAAATATGCCTTTGGAAGAAAAGGTGGATTATATAATAAAAAAAGCAACAGTTCTGTAAGCAGGATTCTGTAGTTCAACAAAAGTTAAACTTTCTATCATTTATCTAGGCCTGACATCACTGACAGGCTCTAACGGTCTACCCCCCGAAGCGGACGAGCAATCCTTAATTCCGGTATATTTGACCTTTCAACCCATAAGGTTTACCCGCAAATACAGTCACCTGTACTTGCCGTGAGCTCTTACCTCGCGTTTTCACCCTTGCCATTCTATAAGAATTCGGCGGTTATTTTCTGTGGCACTTTCTGTACTTAGCTCTCGCTAAGCCCTTCCTGTTAGGAAGTATGGCGCTCTGTGTTGTCCTGACTTTCCTCCTTTATATTTTTTATAATATAACGGCGATAGAACGAACTGTTGCTTTTGCAAAATTACTAAAAATTTTATAACAATTTAGTCAATATAAAATATTGAAGATTACTACTTGCGATAGATTCGCAGATTAAAATTAAAGAGACTTTTATTAATTTACTTCTATAAATTTTCAAGAAGAAAATTATTTTTAGCAGTTTAAAATCTGCAACTTATAAGATAATAGACTGTGTATTTGTAAAATTTTTATGAATTATTAATGTTTAATTCTATAGCTCCATTTCCATATTTTGAAAAAGGTGCATTTTTTGTTACAATATTTTCGTAGTCTTTTAATATTGCTTTTATTGTTGTCTTTAATATTCCGTTGCCTATACCGTGAATAAAAGTTACTTTATTATAATCGTATTTTAAAGCACTCTCAAGGCATCTTGTAAAATAATTGACTTGATATTTTAATATCTCACTATTGCTTAAACCGGAATAATCTTCTATTAATGCTGAGATATGTAAATCTACTTCTGCCTCCCAGGGTGCTATTTTATGCTTGTCAATAAGTGATTTTGGCTTTATGGCTTTTGCCTTTTCTATTGTAGCCTGATTTTTTTCGAATTTCTTTGCAGTTATGTCAGAATTGTTTCTTGATATATTTTTATGATCTTCCAGCTTGTTAATAGACACAATAAAAGCTTTGTCTTCTGCTAATGCCGAATAATTATAATTATTTTCTTTATAAAGTTTAAAAGGCTTTATTTTAAATGTTGAATTTAAAGGTAATAATAATTCTTTATTTTCATTTTTGTGAAATAAAATCTGAATAACACCTTCTGACCATTTTTCTATTTCTTCTCTTGTAATAGTATTTAATAATATTTTTGATTCAGGTTGAATGGCATCATAATCTGTACCTGTGTATTCTCCTGTATTAGAATCTTTAAGGAAAAGACTGAACAAAATATCATATTCAGTATGGTTGATAAGGAAAATATCTAATAGTCCTGTTATTAACCATTTTTGATCTTGAGGTACTAATGCGAGGTATATTCCACTTGGTGTGTTAATCTCTGAATTTAATTTTACTAATGGAATTATTCTGTTGTTATATTCTTCATTATTATTTTCAATATTAGAGATTTTTTCGGTTATGCTTTTATCAACATTTATGTTGTCCATAGCATTACCCTCATCAATTTTAATGAGTTCGTTAATCAACGTAGGAATTTCAAAACCATCCTCAATAGCAATGTTAACCATTTTGCTGTTAATGATTTTTGTAATTACGCCACCACCTTGTTCATTAAGGAATTTTACTTTATCTCCAACTTTAAATTTCATCTATTTAAATTTTTTACAAAAATAATATTATTAATAACTTGAGTTTCTGAAAAATCAGTTTATTTTTTTAATCTCTATGGTTACTGAAGTACTTAAAAGTGAAGCTGTAGTAAAACAAATCCTCCGGTTAAAAAAAACCGGAGAATTTTATTTTATAAATTATAATGGTTATTAAGTTTTTAATAAATAGGATTTATTTCCAAATTGTAAAAAATAAAAGACCATATGTCGGTATATTCATCAATTTGTTTTGAAACAGGCATACCACCACCGTGACCTGCTTTAGTTTCAATACGAATTAACACAGGATTATTTCCTTTATATTTTTCTTGCAAAGTAGCAATATATTTAAAGGAGTGAGCCGGAACAACTCTGTCGTCGTGGTCAGCAGTGGTAACAAGTACAGAAGGATATTCTATATTTTCTTTAATATTGTGAATAGGCGAATATTTGATAAGATTATTAAATTGTATTGAATCTTCACTGGTACCATAATCGCCTGCCCAAGCCCAGCCGATAGTAAATTTATGATATCTGAGCATATCCATAACACCTACTTCAGGTATTGCAACCCTAAATAAATCAGGTCTTTGGTTGATAACAGCACCAACTAATAAACCTCCGTTTGAACCGCCTTTTAAGACTAATTTTTCAGGAGAAGTATATTTGTTTTTAATTAAATATTCTGCTGCAGCAATACAATCATCAAAAACATTTTGTTTGTTAAGTTTTGTACCTGCTTTATGCCATTCTTCGCCATATTCTCCGCCACCACGTAAATTGGCAATAGCAAAGATGCCGCCATTTTCTATCCAGATTACTCTTCTGGCACTGAAACCAGGTGTTAAGCTAATATTAAAACCACCGTAACCGTATAGTAAAGTTGGGTTTTTCCCGTTTAATTTCAGGCCTTTTTTATATGTCAAAAACATTGGGATTTTTGTTCCGTCTTTACTTTTATAAAAAACTTGTTTTGTAGTGTATTTTGAAGGGTCGAATTTAACATCAGGTTTATTATAAAGCTCAGTTTCTTTAGTTTTAAAATTATATTTATAAATAATAGCAGGTGTTGTAAATGAAGAATAAGTATAAAATGCTATATCTTCATCTTTTTTACCGTTTAATCCTCCGCAAGAACCAATACCGGGGAGTTTAATATCATAATCAAAGCTGCCGTCGATATTATAAACTTTAATTACAGAATGCGCATCTTTCATATAAGAAGTAACTAATTTCCCTGCTATTATTGAGCAGTTTTTAAGAACATCTTTTCTTTCAGGAATAATGTCTTTCCTTTTATTTGTGTTAACATCAATGCTTATTAATTTATATCTTGGAGCTTCAAAATTTGTTACTATAAAAAATTTGTTTTTTATGTTGCCAACAATATTATAGTCGTAGTTAAAACCTTCGGCAATTTTTTTGAATTTTGAATTTCTTTTTGAGAAGTCTTTTATATAAAGAGCATTACCATCAGTAGCTTCCGATTCGCTTATGCAGAGATATCTTTCATCTTCGGTAACAGAAGCTCCATACATTCTTTTCGGATTGTTGAGGTTTTGAAATATTAACTTATCTTTCGATTGTTCAGTACCGATTTTATGATAATATACTTTTTGAAATTCATTTGATTTGGTAAGCAAGGCATTTTCTGCAGGTTTATCATAACGGCTGTAGAAAAATCCGTCTTTGTAAAAAGATATTCCTGAAAATTTTACCCAAAACAAATGGTCGCTTAAATTTTTGCCTGTTTTGATATCTTTTACAAATATTTCATTCCAGTCAGAACCTGACCTTGCAATGCTGTAAGCAAAATATTTACCGTCTTTGGATACATCTAATCCGGCTAAAGCTACTGTGCCGTCGGCAGATAATTTATTTGGGTCGAGAAATACTTTTGCATGACTATCCAAAGTTTCCTGAATATATAATACACTTTGATTTTGTAAGCCGTCATTTTTGAAATAAAAATAATGATGACCTCTTTTAAATGGTGAGGAAAGTTTAGTGTAATTCCATATCTCTGTTAATCTT
>JAGGUV010000181.1 GCA_021158345.1 Bacteroidales bacterium | reverse complement strand
ATTTACAAATGACAGATTTTCCAATAAATAAAAATAATTGATAAACGTGTCGTTTTTGTCTTAGAATTCGGGAACGGTCAAAATGATAAGTAAAATAACAACTCTGTCATTTCGAACCATGTGTAAAGGCATTGCGGGTGGCGGTGAGAAATCTCCTTTATATTCAGGAGATTTTTGTCATAGAAAAAGCTAAAGTTTAAAGGATAAGTGATTTTGTATGCAGACACTTTCCTTTTTTAAACTTTTTTCTTGAACCTGTGAAATATGTATTGCATTTCACTTGTCAGGTAAAAAAGTTAAAAAAACGATGCTATCCTCCTGCAAGGCTCTGACACGCCCGCCATTATTTCCGGCCGAAACCACACAGGGATATTAATATAATTTATTTTTTTTAATTTACTAATGACAAATTTTCCAATAAATAAAAACAATTGATAATTTTTTGTTTTTGTATTAGGATTCGGGAGAGAAATTCCCTAATTATGAAAGCCATAACTTCATAGGGATATCTCACCTCCAAAACCCTGCAATACCAGCCAACACAGTTCGATATGACAACGAAACAATAAACAATCAATAAATCAAAAAAAAATCAACAGTTAAACAATATAGTAATTTCTAATATTGTTCGTACTTTTGTAAATGTTTTAAAATTTAATTTTATGAATGAACCTAAAAAAACAGTAGAAGTTTGTTTTACTCCTTTATTGTTCCCTGAAAAAGTTACTAAAGAATCGTATATTGTGGTGATAGTTGATATTTTAAGAGCAACAACCTCAATATGTGCGGCTTTTGAAAATAATGTTAAAAAGATTATACCTGTGCCTGATTATGAGAAAGCCAGGCAATATAAAGAGAAAGGCTATATTGTAGCGTCAGAAAAAGAGGGTAAGGTTATGGATTTTGCTGATTTTGGAAACTCTCCTTTCAATTTTTTAAAAAAAGAAGTAAGAGAAAAAACTATTGCTTATTGCACCACTAACGGGACTAAAGCTATTGATATGGCTAAAGATTGCGATAAGGTTGTTATAGGCTCTTTTCTCAATTTAACTGCTCTTTCCAACTGGTTAAAAAATCAAAATAAAAATGTTGTGATACTTTGTGCAGGCTGGAAAAACAAATTTAACCTCGAAGACAGCATATTTGCCGGTGCCTTGGCTGAAAAACTATTATCTGATAAAAATTTTATCTCTCATTGCGATTCTGCTATGGCTGCCATTGACCTCTGGAATATTTCTAAAAATAATTTGTTGAAATATATCGAAAAAGCCTCACACAGACACAGACTGAAAAAATTAGTCCTCGACGATGTTCTTGAATACTCATTTACTCCTAATTCGTCTGAGGTTATCCCTGTTTACAAAAATAATGCTATTGTTAATATTAATTAATTTTAATATGACTGTTAATGAAAATAATGATAACAATAAAAAAATTAAAAATATATGGAAATTAATAAAAATAATGATTTTAAATATTTTACTGAAAAATTTGATGATTTTCAAATTTTAAGATATAGAGTACCTGGGTTTGAAAAATTATCCTTGAATAAAAAAATTTTATTATATTATCTTTATCAGGCTGCTTTGTCAGGACGTGATATCTTGTGGGACCAGAATTATAAACATAATCTTTGCATAAGAAAAACCCTTGAAAATATCGTGGCCACTTATAATGGTGACAGAAATAATGAGGATTTTGAAAAATTTATGACTTATACTAAAAAGGTGTGGTTCTCAAACGGTATCCATCATCATTATTCTACTGAAAAATTTATCCCCGATTTTTCAAAAGATTATTTTGTTGAGCTTATTAAAAATTCTTCTTCCGAAAATCTCCCCTTAATGGATAATGAAAGTGCTGAAGACCTTATCAATAAACTTATTCCAATAATTTTTGATAAAAATATTGACAATAAAAGAGTCAACCTTGATGCATCAAAAGATTTAATAAAAGCTTCTGCCAATAATTTCTATGAAGGCATATCACAAGCAGAAGCAGAAAAATTTTATACTGATAATACAGATGTTTCTGACAAAGAACCTGTATCTGCCGGAATGAATTCAAAATTGGTTAAAGAAAACGGTGAAATAAAAGAAAAAGTCTGGAAGGTAAACGGCATGTATTCTTCAGCTATTGAGAAGATTGTTTTTTGGTTAGAAAAAGCTATTGAAGTATCTGAATCAGGTAAACAAAAATCAACCTTAAAAAAACTTGTCGAATTTTATAAGACAGGAAATTTGAAAACTTTTGACGAATATAATAAGCTTTGGTTAAAAGATACTGAGACTGATATTGACGTTATTAACGGGTTTATAGAGGTATATGGCGATGCTTTAGGGAAAAAAGCAACTTTTGAGTCTGTGGTTTCAATCCGTGATGAAGAAGCAACAAAAAGAGCTAAGACTATCAGCGAAAATGCAGAGTGGTTTGAGAAACATTCACCAACACAAAAAGAATATAAAAAAGAAAATATAAAAGGTGTTACTGCAAAAGCTATTAATGCTGTTGTAGAGTCAGGCGATTGCTCCCCTTCCACACCTATAGGCATTAACTTACCAAATGCCGACTGGCTGCGGGCTGAGTATGGTTCTAAATCTGTCTCAATATCTAATATTGTTTATGCTTATGACCAGATATCGAAAAATAACGGTGCTATTGAAGAGTTTGCTTTTGATGAAGAAGAGATTGCTTTGAGTAAAAAATATTCTTTCCTTGCTTCAAATTTGCATACTGACTTGCATGAGATTGTGGGACATGGTTCTGGAAAATTAAAAGCAGGTGTCGCTGACCCTAACACCACGTTAAAAAACTATTCTTCTACCATTGAAGAAGCTCGTGCCGACCTTGTAGCTCTTTATTTTGCTTTTGATGATAAGCTGATAAAATTAGGTCTTATGCCTTGCCGGGATGTGGGAAAAGCCGAATACAATTCATATATCCGTGGTGGTTTAATGACACAGCTTGTGAGAATAAAATTGGGAAGCGTGCTTGAAGAATCGCATATGCGTAACAGACAGATAATCGCAAAATGGGCATATGAAAAAGGGCTTAAAAATAATGTTGTTGAGAAGAAAATAAAAAATAATAAGACATATTTTGTTATTAATGACTACGAAAAGCTAAGGAATATTTTTGGAGAGTTGTTACGTGAAGTACAGCGAATTAAATCGGAAGGAGACTATGAAGCAGCTAAAAATTTAGTGGAGAATTACGGTGTAAAAATTGATAAAGATTTACATAAAGAAGTGAAAAGCAGATGGGAAAAACTAAAAATTCCTGCTTACAGCGGTTTTATTCAACCGGTTTTAAAACCTGTATTGAAAGATGATAAAATTATTGATGTAAAAATATTGTACCCTGATAATTTTACCGAACAGATGATGGAGTATTCAAGAGAGTATTCGTTTTTGCCTGTGTATAATTAAATTTCAATAACCTTAGGAAGAAAAAAGCGGAGAGTCTCGATTGTTATCTTTATCAGGAGAGTTGTGAAAAAATATTTATCGATTATATGAATAAGTACTAAATTAATAGTAAAAAACATCTTAAAAAGTATTAATTTAAAAAGGAGAAAACGTATATTTGGTCTTTATTTGTTAATTTTAAACATTTATAAAATATTACCGGAATTTTAATAAAGAACCGTTAATGAGCATTACAAAAGGAATAAAAAAGGCAAGGATATTTATTTTAAAAAATAAATTACAGCCTATCCTGGATGTTTTGATTTTTACTATTATTATTTATGGCTTTCATTTATTATGGTGGAATGGAGGTCTAAAACATTTTTTAAATCAATTTGCAGCTTTTAAAGAGACAGAGAAATTCTTAGCACATCAGGTATTTATACCTGCAGCTTTTTTTGTGAAACATATAATCGGATATGACATAAAAACTTTATCAGATACACTCTATTTTTCAAATAATGGCTCTATTACTGTGGCAGGGAGCTGTTCGGGACTCAAACAATTTTATGAATGGCTGATGTTAATGATACTCTTTCCAGGACCATGGAAGCATAAACTTTGGTATATACCTCTCGGAATTATAGTAATTCACATAGAAAACATATTTCGTATTATTATCCTGTCGGTTGTGCTAATGCATTGGCCTGCTCAATGGGATTTTATTCATATGTGGATAATGAGGCCATTTTTTTATGTTGTGATATTTTTATTATGGTTGATATGGGAAGAAAAATTCCATCTGGTATCTATCAGAAAAAAAAAATCAAAAAACGTTAATCGTTAATCCTTGCCTGTCCTGCCTGCCAAGTGAAATCATTTTTCTATTTCACAAGGTAAGGAGAAACGACTGTAGCAGGATTCTGAAATCAAAAAAAAATGATTTATGATTAAGGATTAACGAT
>JAGGUV010000057.1 GCA_021158345.1 Bacteroidales bacterium | reverse complement strand
TAATTAAGTATTTGTTAATTTCTGAAATATTTTTTCTAAATTTTCTTCTTGTTTGTTCATCGATAATACTGTTAAATTATTATCAACAGCAAATTTAAAAATGTCAGAGCGTATATCTTGCTTGTCTTTTTTTGCTTCTATCTGCCATATTTTGTCTGATATCTTTTGTAATTTTATTATGCCGTGAATATTTTTTAACAAAAAGTCTTTTTTTAAACTTTTATCGAATTCTACTTTAATTATTTCTTTATTATTTGAAATGGTGTTGTATAAATTTTCTGTTTTATCATCAGCAACAATTTCACCTTTGTTAATAATAATTGTTCTGTTGCATACAGCCTCAACTTCCTGCATAATATGTGTCGATAATATAACGGTTTTTTCTTTGCCTATTAGTTTGATAAGGTTGCGAATTTCAACTAATTGATTAGGGTCTAAACCCGAGGTGGGTTCATCTAATATCAATACTTCGGGATTATGAATAAGCGCTTGTGCCAAGCCCACCCTTTGTTTATATCCTTTTGATAAAGCTCCGATTTTTTTGTTCTGTTCAATTTCTATGCCTGTGACGTCAATTATTTCTTTAATACGATTTTTAGTGTTTTTGCCTAATTTATGAATGCCTGCTATAAATTTAAGATATTCCTTAACGTACATATCTGTGTATAAAGGATTGTTTTCGGGAAGATATCCAATTCTTCGTTTGACTTCAATAGATTGGTCAAAAATATCAAAACCTTTAACAAAAACTTCACCTGATGTGGGTGGTATAAAACAGGTAATAATCTTCATCATAGTGGTTTTGCCTGCTCCGTTAGGACCTAATAGTCCGACAATTTCACCAGGTTTTATCTCAAAGCTTACATTGTTTAAAGCTTTCTGTTCTCCATAAATTTTTGTTATATTCTTTACCTTGATTGACATTATTATAAAAGTTTTATTTTTTGGCGAAATTAATAAAAACTATTTATGACAATAATAATATATTATAATTTAATTTTATGGGCGGCTAAAACAGGCTATACGCTTGTAGCTGCTTCATTCCAAGCTTATTTTTGTAAGCTGTACGTGGGCTTCCCCTGTCAGCCTACGCCAGCTAACAAAAACATAGCTTGCCATTTCAGCAGGCTACCGCTTCTATCCTTGCCGCAGGGGCTATCTTATGCAAAATATTTATCCTCTGTATTTTTGAAATTTATAGGATTTCAAAATAAGATTAATAAATTTATAACCCTTATCCCGTAAGGGATTAAACAATAATAACCGTATGAGAATCATACGGAAACAAAATATACAAACTCTGTAAAGAATTAAACAAATTATTTAACTCATGATGAGTAATTTTTTATAAAAATATTTATAAAAAAATGCGTATAAAATTTTGATAATGATAAAAAACAATATCTTTGCAGCGTTTTTTTACGGGTTGTATTATTGATTTCTAAGTCAATAAAAAAATATCAACAAATTATTGTTTATAAATTTTGTTAATTTAGAAATATGTTATATTTTTGCACCCCATTTTAAGATAGTAGAAAAGAATTGATAAAAGAAATAATATAAATTGATGGATACTTTAAGTTATAAAACAAAAAGTGCAAACAAAGACACAGTAAATAAAGAATGGCTGTTAGTAGATGCTGAAAATGAGATATTAGGCAGATTAGCATCAAAAGTTGCATTTTTACTAAGAGGGAAGCACAAAACTAATTTTACTCCTCATGTTGATTGCGGTGATAATGTTATAGTAATAAATGCCGAAAAAGTAAGATTAACAGGTAAAAAATGGACTGACAGACATTACTTTAGTCATACAGGATATCCGGGTGGTCAAAAGTTAACAACTCCGAAAGAATTGATAACAAAAAACCCTATTGGTTTAGTTGAAAAATCTGTTAGAGGTATGTTACCAAAAAACAGACTGGGAGCTAAACTATTCAAAAATCTTCATGTTGTTGAGGGAAATGAACACAAATATCAAGCACAGAAACCAAAAACAGTAAAATTAAATACAATAATATCATAATATGGAAGTTATTAACACTTTAGGCAGAAGAAAAAAAGCTATTGCAAGGGTATATCTTCAAGAAGGTACTGGCAAAATAATCGTTAACAATAAAGATTATAAAGAATATTTCCCTACTTCTACATTACAATATGTAGCAACTCAGGCTTTTGAATTAACAGACAGTGTTGGCAAATTTGATGTTAAAGCAAATCTCGACGGAGGTGGTATCTCAGGACAAGCTGAGGCACTAAGGTTAGGTATTTCAAGAGCATTATGTGAAGTTGACCCTGAAAATAGACTTGCCTTAAAACCTAAAGGCTTATTAAAAAGAGACCCTCGTATGGTTGAAAGAAAAAAACCAGGTCAGAAAAAAGCCAGAAAGAAATTCCAATTCAGTAAACGTTAGTATTTTTATATTAAGTTTAGTATCTAAATTGTTAAGATTTCTTTTTTTTTAAGGACTACTTAGCAATTGTTTTTATTTAAGAATGTAAACAAAAATCAAAATCATGCCAAGAACAAATTTCGAATCATTATTAGAAGCAGGTGCTCATTTTGGACACCTAAAAAGAAAATGGAATCCAAATATGGCTCCATATATTTTTATGGAACGTAATGGTATCCATATTATTGACTTATACAAAACCATAGCTAAAATTGATGAAGCTGCTTCAGCAATGAAGCAAATAGCTAAATCAGGCAAAAAAATACTTTTTGTTGCTACAAAAAAACAGGCTAAAAGTATTATTGAAACTCATGTTTCAAAAATTAATATGCCTTACGTTACTGAAAGATGGCCTGGTGGTATGTTGACAAATTTTGCTACTATCCGTAAAGCTGTAAGAAAAATGGTTTCTATCGACAAAATGATGAAAACCAATTCTTTTATCAACCTTTCAAAAAGGGAAAGATTACAAATTACCCGTGAAAGAGCTAAATTAGAAAAAAACCTTGGTAGTATTTCTGACTTAAACCGTTTACCTGCTGCTATTTTTGTTGTGGATATTAATAAAGAAAAAATTGCAGTTGCTGAAGCTAATAAATTAAACATACCTACATTTGCTATTGTTGATACAAATGCAGACCCTAATAAAGTTGATTTTGCTATTCCAGCTAATGATGATGCTTCAAAATCTATTTCTATTATTGTTGAAACAATAGTGAAAGCTATTGAAGAAGGTTTAGTTGAAAGAAAATTAGAAAGAGATAAAAGAGCCTTGGAAGAAGATAAAAAGAGAGAGCAACAAGCTTTAAAGAAAAAAGCTGAAGAAGAAGCTGAAAAACAAAAAACTGAAGTTGTTTCTGAGGAACAGGAAGCAAAAAAAACTCCTGAAGCTAAAACTACTAGAAAAAGAATCAAAAAAACAACTTCAAAACCTATTTCTAAATAAATTATTTTAATATTAAAAAAATCAAATAAATATGGCTAAGATAACTGCTGCTGATGTTAATAAACTGAGAAAACAAACAGGTGTTGGAATGATGGATTGTAAAAAAGCACTTGTTGAAAGTGATGGCGATTTTGATAAAGCTATTGATATATTAAGAAAAAAAGGACAAAAACTTGCCAATAAACGTTCTGACAAAGACGCTAACGAAGGTGTTGTTCTTGCTAAAATTAATGAAAAACAAAATTTCGTTGCTATTTTAATGCTTAACTGTGAAACTGATTTTGTTGCTAAAAATCAAGAATTTATTGATTTAGCTAATAAAATTTTAGATTTAGCCTTAGCTAACGAATCCAAATCTAAAGATGAGCTCTTAAACTTAAAATTAAATGATATTACTGTTAATGATACTATCATAGAATTTGTTGGTAAGATTGGAGAAAAAATTCAATTAGCACATTACGATTTTATTAGTGCTCCTAAGGTTTTTGCATATAATCATCAGGGTAACAGATTAGCTACTGTTTTAGGCGTTAACAAAACTGACTCAGAAAATATTGATACAATTGGTCACGAAGTTGCAATGCAAATTGCTGCTATGAATCCTGTTGCAATTGATAAAGATGATGTTGATCCTAAAGTTCTTGAACATGAAATTCAGTTGGGTAAAGAAATGGCTATACAAGAAGGTAAACCTGAAGCTTTAGCTGAAAAAATTGCACTCGGAAGATTAAATAAATTTTATAAAGAAAACACTCTATTAAATCAGGATTTTGTTAAAGAACCAAAACAAACTATCCGTGAATATATTAATTCTAATGATAAAGAATTAAAAATTACTGCTTTCAAACGTTTTATGTTAGGGGCATAATTTTTATTTTTATGATATTAAAAAAGGGAAAACAATTAATTGTTTTCCCTTTTTTGTTTTTTATAGGGTTAAATATTTGAGTATAATTTCCCTGCAAGTATTAATTTTTTGTAAGTATTTGTTTAACAATGTTTGAAATTGTTTTGTTATCAGCTTTTCCTGCTAATTGTTTTGATGCAATTCCCATTACCTTACCCATATCTTTTATTGTTGAGGCCCCTGTTTCTGAAATTATTTTATTGACAATTTCAAAAATTTCTTCCCTGCTCATTTGTTCAGGTAAATATTTTTCAATAATACTTAACTGATAAAGTTCTACATCTGCCAGATCTTTTCTGTTTTGTGAAATATATACTTCTGCTGATTCTTTTCTTTGTTTTACTAATTTTTGTAAAAGTTTAATTTCAACTTCATTTGGTATTTCACCACCGCTTACGTCTTTACCTGTCTTTGCCAAAAGCAACGATGCTTTTATTGCTCTTAAAGCTTCTAATTTTTTTTTGTCTCTTGCAAGCATTGCTTGTTTAATATCCTCATTAATTTTTTTTGAAAGTTCCATGATTATTTTTTTTAATCAACATTGTCGTGTAAAAATGAATTATTAGTTTTTATTTCTGACGTATTATCATCTTTTTCAGAAAGAGTGTAATGTGATATATTATCTTCTAATGAATGCTCAATATTTTGTAATTTTACGTTTCGTCTGATATAGGCAGGAATTCTTTCAATCCTTTCCAACCCCGATTTTGTCTTTAATTCTTGACTTTGTTTTTTAATTTGCATAATCCTTTCGTTAGTCAGTGGGCTAAGAACGTTATCCTGATTATCTCGAAAATTAATAGTTTTTCTTAAGTGTAATTTTGTTTTAAAAAATAGTTTGTCTTTTCCAGGGTCTTCTTCTTTGTTTAAAGTTACATGTTCAGTAATTTTATTTTCGGGTTTTACTTCATTGTCTTTATTATAAATAGTTTCTTTTACCTGAAAATTTTCTAGAGAATTTTCCTCATAAGTTTTTTTCCGGATGAGTTTTATTGAATTTTTTAATTTTTCTTCTTTCTGAAAGTTATCAATTATTTTTGTTTCATCTTTTTCTGAGTCTTCTTCCAGTCTGTGAACAATTTTATCTTTTTCAAGCTCAATTTTTGTTTTTCCTTTATTAAAGCCTGTAGCTATTAAAGTAATACTAATTTTATTATCTAATAATTTGTCTTTTCCTGTTCCCCAGATAGTATTTGTATTTATACCAGCTTTATTTTGAATATAATTAGTGATTTCAGTAACTTCATCCATTGATACTTCGTCTTCCTCGCCTGAAGCAATATATAATAAAATATCGCTAGCACCGTCAATATCATTATCATTAAGTAAAGGAGAGCTAAGTGCTTGCTCAACAGCAGCTATTGCACGGTTTTCTCCATCAGCAATTCCAGAACCCATAATAGCAACACCGCTATTTTTCATCACTGTGTTAACATCTTTAAAATCAACATTAATATATCCCGGGACAGTAATTATTTCAGCAATACCTTTAGCAGCAGTAGCAAGAACATTATCTGCATTATGGAAAGCTTCAGACAATTTTAAATTTCCATAAAGATCTCTTAGTCTGTCATTACAGATAATTAAAATTGTGTCAACATGTTTTTTTAATTCTTTAATACCTTCTTCTGCAATAAGAGCTCTTTTTCTTCCTTCAAAAGAGAAAGGTATTGTAATAATTGCTACGGTAAGAATACCTAAATTTTTAGCAGCCTCGGCAATGATAGGAGCACCGCCAGTGCCTGTGCCGCCACCCATTCCTGCAGTGATAAACAGCATTTTAGTATTGTTTTCTAAAATTTCTTTTATATCTTCAATATTTTCTAAAGCTGCCTGTTTGCCTACTTCAGGGTCTGAACCTGCACCCATGCCTTCCGAAAGAGTTACACCAAGTTGTATTTTTGTAGGAACATTACTCATATTTAATGCCTGCGCATCAGTATTGCAAATAACAAAATCAACTCCTTTGATTCCTTGATTGAACATGTGATTTACTGCATTACTTCCTCCACCGCCAACTCCTAAAACTTTTATTATTGACGATTGGTTTTTCGGTGCGTTAAATTTTAGATTCTGCATTTTTTGTAGGTTTTTATAAAGATTATTATTATTTTTTTATTCTTCTTCAATGTCTTGCTCTAACCAATTTTTTATTTTATCGAAAAAATTTATTCTGGTTTCTTTATCTTTTGGCTTTATTGTTTTTTCATCTTTTTCCAGAGCAATATTTAAATTTTTATTTTTATTATTAAATCCTTTAGAAACTAATCCAATACATGTGGAATAAACAGGTGAAGCAACTTCTTTAGGTATATCGTTTGATAGATATTCATTAGGATAACCTATTCTTGTATCCATACCTGTCATAAATTCAGTAAGTTGAACAATGTGTTTTAGTAATGCACCTCCTCCTGTTAAGACAATGCCTGCTATTAATTTTTTTTCGTAACCTGAATTTTTTATCTCAAAGATAAAATGCTCAATAATTTCTTCTGTTCTGGCTTGAATAATGCTGGCAAGATTTTTAAGGGATATTTCTTTTGGTGGTCTGCCTCTTAAGCCGGGAATGGCTACAATTTCTTCATTTTTATTTTCACTTGCCAATGCAGAACCGAATTTTATCTTCAGGTCTTCTGCATATTTTTTAATAATATTACATCCTTCTTTAATATCTTCAGTAATAATATCACCGCCAATAGGCAATACAGCAGTATGACGAATAATACCTTCTTGAAAAATTGCTATATCTGTTGTCCCCCCTCCTATGTCTATTAATGCTACACCTGCTTCTTTTTCTTCATCACTTAACACTGCTTCTGCTGATGCTAAAGGCTCTAATATAAGATCAACAATATCAAGTCCCGCCTTTTTTATACATTTATAAATGTTTTTTGCTGCTGTTGTCTTGCATGTGATAATATGAAAATTAGCTTCCAAGGATACCCCCGACATACCTATTGGCATTTTAATTCCTTGTTCATTATCAATAGTATATTCCTGTGGTATCACTTCTACTATCTCCTCTCCGGGATTCATAGCTAATTTATACATGTCTTCTTTTAGCTTCTCAATATCTTGCTTTGAGATTTCATTATCAATGTTGTCTCTTATTAAACTACCATGATGTTGAAGACTTTTGATATGTTGACCTGCAATTCCTACATTTACACTCCTTATATTTACACCTGATTTTATCTCTGCTTCTTCAACAGCTTTTCGTATTGACTGTACTGTATTTTCAATATTTGAAACAACGCCTCTTTTAACACCTATTGATTCTGTTTTACCGGAACCGATAATGTCTATTTTTCCAGATTCGTTTTTCTTACCTACAATTACTGCTATTTTTGTTGTACCAATATCTAAACCTACTATTATTTCTGATGAATCCATAATATTATTTTTTTGAACAAACAACTTGATGTTTGTATTTTAAATTAAGTGTTTTATATTTATTCCAATCAATATTTCGTAATCCTTTTTTATAAAAGATTATTAATTTTTCGAGCTTTTCTTCTGTATTATCAATATCACCGAAAACTATTGTATGTTCCCCTACATAAGGAAGCAATTCAATATCTCCGGTTTTTGAATTAATATAAATTTGCTGTATCTGAGAATTTAAAAATTTATTTTCTTTAATATGTTTTGCCAGATAATATATTTTATATGTTTTTGTTTTCTTGTACTTTGAGTTGTTAATGTTTGTTTTATTTTTATAAATTTCATTAATGTTTCCATTTGCTATTAATAGTCTTAATGGATGATTTGGTTTATGGGTAATAATATCTCCTTTAATATCAATAAACATATTTTGATTTTTTTTGTTTATCACTCTGACAATAGGATTTTTTTGTATAATTCTGATTTTTAATTTTCCATTTATACTAATCTTGACATTTGCTTCGTCAATATACGGATTTTTTTTAATTTCATTATTAATTTTTTCAGTATTTATTTCCGATATTTTTATTTTTTCAATTGAATCGTAAATATTATTAATTTTTGATAATATTTCATCTTTATAAATAATAGGCTGGCAATTATTATATTTAATATTTATTTCAATTCCCTTACAAAGACTGTTTGAATGGTTTTTGCTAAAGATAACGATTATAAAGGATATTCCCGATATAATAAAAATCCAAAGTAATATGTATAATATTTTTTTCATTTATTAAATTAATACATTTTTTAAAGGTTCAATGAGTTTATCAATATCACCGGCTCCAATTGTAATTATCACTTCAGGTTTTTTGTCCTTAAAATTATTTAAAATTTCTTTTACAGACATTAAACACTTATTATTATTTTCAATTTTTTTCAACAACATTTCAGAATTTATTCCTTTAATAGGTTTTTCGCGTGCAGGATATATATCGAGTAAAATAATATTGTCCAAGGGTTCAAGACTTTCAGCAAATTCATCTGCGAAATATTTAGTCCTCGAAAACAAATGAGGTTGAAATATTCCTGTGATTTTTTTACCCGGATATAATTCTTTTACAGTTTTAATACAGGCTTTTATCTCGTTAGGATGATGAGCATAATCATCAATAAAAATAGTTTTTTCTGTTTTTAAGATATATTCAAAACGGCGTTTTACTCCTTTAAATGATTCTATTCCTGTTTTAATATCCTTTTTATCAATATTAAGAAGATAAGCTACACCAGCAGCTGCAACAGCATTTTCTATATTATGCCTGCCCGGTATTTTTATTTTGATGTCTTTTATTTCTTTCTCTTTATATTTTAAATTAAAATTATACTCATTATCTTTTACTATAATATCTTTTGCATAAATATCAGAATTTTCGTCTAATGAATATGTAATTTTATTTGATTTACATTTTAAATCAATTTTTTTATTTATGATAAGAGTCCCATCAGGTTTTATTTGATTTGCAAATTCGGAAAATGCATCTGTTAAAGATTTTCTGTCTTTATAAATATCAAGATGATCTGCATCAATAGAAGAGATTACTGCAATATCTGGATAAAGCGATAAAAATGATTTGTCAAATTCATCTGCTTCAACAATTATCATTTCATTTTTTTCTGAAATAATAAGGTTTGAATTATAATTATTACAAATACCTCCAATGAAAGCAGTAATATCTAAACCTGATTTTTTTAGAATATGAGCTGTTAAGGACGTGATGGAAGTTTTCCCATGAGTTCCGGCTATGGCAATAGTAAAAATATCTTTTGTTAACAAACCCAAGACTTCCGAACGTTTCATCAGGGCATAGTTATTTTTTATAAAGTATTGGTACTGTGCATTTTCTTTGGGAATTGCAGGAGTGTAAATCACTAAATCAATATCTTTTGGAATATTTTTTATGTCATCTTCAAAACTAATTTCAATGCCTTCTTTAGTAAGATTGTCAGTCAGAGCAGTTTGTGTTTTGTCGTAGCCTGAAACAATAATATTTTTTGCATTAAAATATCTTGCAAGAGCACTCATGCCTATACCTCCTATTCCAAGAAAATAGACATTTTTTATATTTTGTAGATTTATACTTTTAATATTTAATATTTTTTTTACTTCTTCGGCAATAATTTCAGCCGAGTTTTTGAATGATAATTTTGAAATATTTTCGCTAAGTCTTAATAAATGATTTTCATTTGAAATCAGCTCAATTATTTCATCAGCGAGTTTGCTTTTTGCATTTCTATCAGGGATGAGAACAGCAGCATTTTTGTTAATAAGAGCCATGGCATTTTTTGTCTGATGGTCTTCGGCAGCAAAAGGATAAGGGACAAAAATAGCAGGTTTTTTTACTGCGCAGATTTCCGAAATAGATATTGCTCCTGCTCTTGAAACCACCAGGTCTGCAACTGCATAAGCATAATCCATTTTAGTGATAAATTTAAATATTTTAATATTATCATAATTTTTACTGTTAATAAGTTCATTAGCAGTGTCATAAAAATATTTTCCTGTTTGCCAGATAAGCTGATAATTGCTATTATTAAATAGTTTAATTTTATTATAAATACTTTCGTTAATTGTCCGTGCTCCCTGACTGCCCCCTACAATTAAAATTGTCTTTCTGTCTTCCGCAAGATTAAAATATTTTAAAGCTTCGGTTTTGTCAACTTTTAATTCAGCTAAGCTTTGTCTGACAGGGTTTCCTGCAATAATAATTTTATCTTTATCAAAATATTTATCCATACCCTCATAAGCCACAAAGATTTTTTTTGCATATTTTGCAAGTAATTTGTTGGTAATGCCTGGATATGAATTTTGTTCCTGAATAATAACAGGAATATTTTTTTTGCCTGCTACTCTCAAGGTGGGACCACTGGCATATCCTCCCACACCAATTACCAAATCGGGTTTAAATGATTTTATAATTTTTTTTGCTTTAAAAATACTTAAAATAAGTTTAAAAGGAAATGAGAGGTTTTTTGCTGTCAAGCTTCTGTGGAAGCCACTAATATTTAATCCGATAATTTTATATCCTTGTGCAGGGATTTTCTCCATTTCAATTTTTCCTTTTGCTCCAATAAACAAAATCTCAAGATTATTGATTTTTTCTTTCAAAGCATTTGCTATTGCAATTGCAGGAAAAACATGACCTCCGGTGCCACCTCCGCTTATAATTATTTTTACTTTATTCATTTTCAACCTCCCTGGTAATGTTTAATATTATTCCTAATGAAATACAAGTAAATATTATTGATGTTCCACCCATACTTATCAATGGTAAGGTCTGACCTGTAACAGGAAAAAGTCCAACATTAACAAGTATATGTATCATTGCCTGAAATGTAATTATAAAACCTAACCCGAAAATTAATAAAATTTGGAATAAATTTTCTTTCTTCCGCGCTGCAATAATGCATCTGAAAAATAGAATGAAATATAATAAAACAGTAAATATCCCGCCAACCATACCAAATTGTTCTACTATCATAGCAAAAATAAAATCAGAATACGAAAGTGGTAATAAATTTCTGTGAATATTATGCCCCGCAAATTTTCCAAATATTCCTGCAGTTGAAATAGCAATTTTTGATTGGTTGACATGCTCGCTTGGTTCTGAATCAAAAAATTGTTCAATTCTATTTTTCCCTGTATCTAACCTGCCTTTGTTACTATTACTTGCTTTTTGAATTAAAAAAAACAATAATCCTGATATTAAAATTATACCTGCAAAAGCTGATAAATGAAAAAATTTAATTCTGCCTATAAACATTAACAAAAAGCATGTTACAAGTAAAATTCCTGCTGTTGACAAGTTTGAGTAAAAAATTATTCCTGAAATAACAAAAACAGGAAGAAAAATATAAATTAGTACTGTTTTAAAGTCATGTATTTTTTTTCTTTTGTATGAAATCATAAAGGCCACATACATTATTAACAAAGGTTTAGCAAGGTCTGAAGGCTGAAATGACTGCCCAAAAACTGATATCCATCTGTTTGCATTGTTGATTCTTATGCCTTTATATGAAGTGTATAATAATAATGGAATAATAAAATAAATACCGTATTTTGAGATTCTTTTGATAGTATTTATATTAATAAATGAAGAAATTATCCAGATAAATAGAAAGCCTATTAAAAAAATTATAACTTGTTTGATGAGATAAAATTCTGTGTTTCCCTGATGCTCTCTATATGCCAGTGACCCAACAGAGCTATAAACTGTAATAATAGAAATTATTGCAAAAAAGAAAAATATTGCCCATATTGTATTGTCACCTTTTAATATCTTAGAAAATTTCTTCATCAATAAAAATTATTTATTTGTTTAAAATAAAAAAATTATAATTCAGATACTGCTTTTTTAAATTTATTTCCCCTGTCCTGATAATCAATAAACAAATCAAAACTGGCACAAGCAGGAGATAATAATACAACATCGCCCTCATCAGCAATATTATATGATATGCCTACAGCTTCTGCGGCTGTTTTTGTTTCAAAAATGCTTTCTACACAATCAGAAAAGCCGGAAATAATTTTTGTATTATCCAGACCTAAACAGATTATTGCTTTTACTTTTTCTTTTACAAGGTCTTTTAGTAATTCATAATCATTTCCTTTGTCTTTGCCTCCTGCTATCCAAATAATCGGACTTTTTGTGCTTTCAAGAGCATACCAGGTAGAATTGATATTTGTTGCTTTTGAATCATTAATAAATTTAACACCATTAATCTCGGCAACAAATTCAAGCCTATGCTCAATATTTTTAAAATCAGACAGACATTTTTTTATTGTTTCTTTTCTAATGCTAAGAAGTTTTGAGCTTATTCCTGCTGCCATTGAATTATATATGTTATGTTTTCCCTGTAATGCTAATTCTTCTATTGTCATCTCAAATATTTTATTATTAATGTTTATAATCATTTTGTTATTAATTAATTCTGCACCTTGTCCGTTGATTTTTTCTTTCATCCGATAGCTATCGATTGAAAAAGGTATCTTTTTAGAATTAATTGTCCTTTTTTTAATTTCTTTAATTATAGTCTTGTCATCAAAACAATAAATAAAATAATCCTCAGGAGTTTGATTATTGCAAATTCTAAATTTTGAATTTACATATTCCTGAAAATTATTATTATATCTGTCAAGATGATCAGGTGTTATATTCATTAGTATTGCAATCTCTGCTTTGAAATTAAACATGCCGTCAAGTTGAAAACTGCTTAGTTCAATAACATAATAATCAAAATCGTTTTCTGCCACCTGTCTGGCAAAGCTTTTCCCCACATTACCCGCTATTCCGACATTTAGTCCTGCTGTTTTTAAGATATAATATATCAGCTCTGTTGTTGTAGTTTTTCCATTACTGCCTGTAATACAGATTTTTTTTGCTTTAGTATATCTTGATGCAAATTCAATTTCTGAAATAATTGGTATATTATTTTCTTTTATTAATTTTATTATTTTGATGCTATCAGGAATTCCAGGACTTTTAATCACCTCATTAGCTTCACAAATTATAGTCTCTGTATGTTTACCTTCTTCAAATTTTATATCATTGTCGATAAGAATTTTTTTATAATTATCCTTAATTACTCCACTATCAGAAACAAAAATATTAAGTCCCTGCTTTTTGGCAAGTACTGCTGCTCCAATACCGCTTTCGCCACCTCCTAATATTATTGTTTTTTGTAATGACATTTTTTATAATGTTTTTTTATCTGATTTTTAAAGTTATTATTGTAATTATTGCCAGTAAAATACCAATGATGTAAAACCTTTGAACAATTTTAGCTTCATGATATCCCAACATTTGATAATGATGATGCAATGGAGCCATTTTAAAAACCCTTCTCCCCTTACCGTATTTTTTTTTGGTAAATTTAAAATGTTCAACCTGAATAATTACTGACAGGTTTTCTACGAGGAAAATACCGCATAAAACAGGGATGAGTAATTCTTTACGTATCATAATAGCAAAAACAGCAATTATTCCACCAAGGGCGAGGCTGCCTGTGTCACCCATAAATATTTGTGCAGGGTAAGTGTTATACCATAAAAATCCAATACACGCTCCTACAAATGCACTTATAAATATTGTTAACTCCCCAATATTAGGGATGTACATAATATTTAAGTAATTGGCAAATATTGTGTTACCTGACACCCATGCCAGAATTCCAAGTGTAGCTCCGATAATTGCAGATGAGCCTGTGGCAAGTCCATCCAATCCGTCTGTCATATTTGCACCATTCGATACTGCCGTTACTATTAAAATTACTATTGGTATGAAAATTATCCATGCAAAATCTTTGTAATTTTTCCCTGCCCATTTTATCAAAACAGAATAATCAAGTTCATTATTTTTTACAAAAGGTATTGTGGTTTTTGTTGATTTTACAGCTTCTTTAAAATATATTTTTTTAGTTTTTTCAGTATTATTATTTTTTATATTTTCAATTACTTCTTTGTTAGTAATTTTTTCTTTGATAACTATTGAATCGTTAAAATACATAGTAATTCCAACAATTAAGCCTAAACCTACCTGCCCCAGAATTTTGAATTTTCCTCTAAGCCCTTTTTTGTTCTTCTTAAAAACTTTAATGTAATCATCAATGAATCCAATAATACCAAGCCATATTGTGGATATTAAGATGATAATAATGTAGATGTTGTCTAATTTTGCAAATAATAATGTGGGAATAATTATAGCTCCAAGTATTATTAGCCCTCCCATTGTTGGAGTACCCTGTTTTTCATTTTGTCCTTTTAATCCAAGGTCTCTGACAGTTTCCCCTATTTGTTTTTTTCTTAAATAATTGATGATTTTTTTGCCAAACAATAAAGAAATTGCCAGAGAAGTGATTACAGACATACCGGCTCTAAATGAAATGTAATGAAACATTCCAGCTCCGGGAAGATTTGTGGATTTTTCGAGATAATCAAATAAATAATACAGCATCTTATGTTAGTTATTAAAATATTTTTTTAAAATTAATTTATCATCAAAAGGATATTTTTTTCCATTTATCTCCTGATATTTTTCATGGCCTTTTCCTGCTATTAAAATTACATCTCCCTCATTTGATAACATACAGGCTGTTTTAATAGCTTCTTCCCTGTCAGAGATTACTAATACGTTTTTAATATATTTTTTTTCCACACCTTTTTTCATATCTTCAATAATATTTAAAGGCTCCTCTGTTCTTGGATTATCAGAAGTAAGAATCACTTTATTGCTTAAGTTACATGCTATCTTTGCCATAATAGGACGTTTCGACTTATCTCTGTCTCCCCCGGCTCCTACTACAGTTATTATTTCACTGTTAGGTCTTTTTAAACTTTTTATTGTTTCAAGTACATTATTTAAAGCGTCGGGAGTATGTGCATAATCTATTATTGCTGTTGTATTTTTTTTATTTTTAATATGATAAAATCTGCCCTCAACAGGTTCTAAAGTGCTTAGAATTTTTAATATCTCAATGCTTTCTTCCCCAAGTAAAATGGCTGTACCATACACAGCAAGTATGTTGTAAGCATTAAATTCTCCTACTAATTTTACCCATACGTCATTATTGTTAATATTTATTTGTAATCCTTCAATTCTATTTTCAATAATTCTGCATTTAAAATCAGCTATTTGTTTCAGACTATAATAATATTTTGAAGCTTTAGTGTTTTGTAAAATTATTTCACCATTTTTATCATCAATATTGCTGATAGCAAAAGCCGTTGAAGGCAGATTGTCGAAAAATCTTTTTTTTGCTTTAAGATATTCTTTAAAGTTTTTATGATAATCGAGATGCTCGTGAGTAATATTCGAAAAAATTCCACCTGTAAATCTAATGCCTGCAATTCTGTTTTGAACTATTGCATGTGAACTGACTTCCATAAAACAATACGAACAATTTTGTTCAAGCATTTCTTTTAATAATCTGTTTATTTCAATACTATCAGGTGTTGTATGAGTTGATTTTATTATTTTGTTTCCAATTTTATTTTCTATTGTAGATAATAATCCAACTTTATAGCCTAAGCCAGTGAACAAATCGTGCAAAAGGTTTACTGTTGTAGTTTTGCCATTTGTGCCTGTTATCCCAATTACTTTGATATGTGATGAAGGGTTATCGTAAAAATTTGATGAAATAATTCCCAAGGCAAAGCTCGAATCTTCAACAAGAACATAAGTAATATTTTCAATTAAAATTTCAGGTAAAACATCACAAACAATAACTGTAGCACCTGCATTTATACATTGTTCAATATAATTATGTCCGTCAGTTTTTGTCCCTTTCACTGCAACAAAAATACATTGCGGCTTTGCTTCTCTGGAATCAAAACATATTGAATGAATTTCAATATCAATTTTCCCGACAATTTTTTTTGTCTTAATATTTTTTAATATGTCTTTTAATATTTTCATTTATATTTTTGACAATTTTAAAGTTATATAACTTTCTTTCTTAACTTTTGATCCCGGCCTTAGAGATTGTTTTTTTATACGTCCTTTACCTTCAATTTTAACTTTTAACCCCATATTTTCAAGAATAAAAATTGCATCTTTAGCACACATTCCTTTTAAATTCGGGATTGTATTATCAGAATATCTTTTGGGATAAAATCTTACCGTGTCATTTTTTTGATTTGTCCCTACCCAGTCTTGATTAATAATTGTTTTCTCGGTTTTATAATTTAATTCATTATAAAAAACTTTCAGGTCATTTAAGTTTGCTGTTTTAGCAAGCGGATATTTTATATCATTTGAAAATGGTTCTACTTTATAAAATTTATCTAAATGTGTAGCATAAATCAGGTCAGAGATTTCTTTAAAAACAGGTGCAGCAACTGAACTTCCATAATAGCCCCCTTTTGTAGGTTTATTTATTACAACAAAACATGAATATCTTGGATTTTCTGCAGGGAAATATCCCACGAAAGTGGCATTGTATTTATGACTATAACCTGATTTCCCTAATGATATTTTGGCAGTACCTGTCTTTCCTGCAATTTTATAATCACGGCTTTTAATATTTTTTGCAGTCCCATTTTCCACTACACCTATTAATAAACTTTGAATTTTTTTAATAGTAGATTTTGAGCAAATTGAATCTTTTATTATTTCTGTTTTAAAAGTTTTAACAGTATTTGCCCCATCTTTAATTTCCTTGACAATAAATGGTTTAACCATTTTGCCATTATTGGCAATAGCATTATAAAAAGTAAGTATTTGCAAAGGTGTAAGCTCAAGCTCATATCCTATTGACATCCATGGTAAAGAGGTTTTATACCAGTATTTACTTTTAGGATTTTTAATATAAGGTTTTCTTTCTCCTTCTATTTCAATTCCAACAGGCTTGTTTAAATTCATATTATAAAGATTATTTATGAATTTTCCGGGTTTATCTTTATATGCCTCAAAAATAATTTTAGACATGCCAACATTAGAAGATTTTTCAAAGGCTTCTCTAACCGAGATAAGTCCATCCCCTATTTTATGAGAGTCGCGCATATCCCTGCCAAAATATGTTATTGAACCATTAAAAGTGTTTACTTTATCGTTTAATTTTATTTTTTTGTCTTCTAATATTGAAATCATAGAAGCAGTTTTAAATACAGACCCAGGTTCGTATTTTTTGCTTATGGCAATATTATATAGCTCTTTATATTTTTTAGATTTTTTATCAAATGTTAAATTGGCAATAGCTTTAATTTTCCCTGTAGCCACTTCCATAACAATGGCACATCCCTGAGATGCCTCACTTTTAATAAGTTGTTTTCTTAAAGCATTTTCTGTAATATCCTGAATGCTAATATCCAGGGTTGTGATAATATCTTTGCCGTTAATTGGTTCCACTTCATATTTATTGAAATCAACAGGCTTCCATTCACCATTGGCAATTTTTTGTTCTAATCTCTTCCCGTCTTTGCCGCTAAGGATTTTACTGAAACTCCCCTCTAATCCACAATCGTTTTTTGTTCCCGGTTTATCCCAGCCTAAAGTTCTGTATGCCAATGGATAAAACGGAAACAGCCTTTTATATTTCTCTTTTAAAATTAAGCCTCCTTTGTATTTCCCTAATCTGAATATTGGAAATGTTTTTAGTTTGCTTATATCTGAATAATTAACATTTCGTTTTAATAATAAAAATCTTTGTTTTTTCTTTTTGGCTTTTAATAGTAATTTTTTGTAATAAGCTTTGCTTCTTATTCTGAAAAGTTTTGAAAGACAATCTGATAATGTGTCAATTTTAGCATTAAATGTTTTATTGTCAGACATGTATATTTGTGAATCCCAATACACATCAAATAAAATAGCTGAAGTTGCTAATAGTTTTTCATCGCAGGAATAAATATTTCCTCTTATGCTTTTTATTTTATTTTGTTTGTATATTTCTTTTTCTGCCTTTTCTTGCCATTTGTTTCCTTCATAAAGTTGCAGGTAAAATATTTGCACTACTATTGTTATAAATAAAATAAATGTCATTAATAACATCAAATACATCTTGTTAAATATGTCGTTATTTTTTTTCAACATTTTACTTTTATTTATAAATTATTATTGGAGGAGTTACTGATTCCTTTAAACCTGTTTCTTTAACTTTTTTTTGTATTTCAGATTGCTTATCAAAATGCATCAATAATGTTTTATAAGTTATCTGTTTATATTTTAATTCTCTATTTTCACGTTTTATTTTTTTTAGTTTAATTATTGTTTTTTCAGTATAGTAAACATTTGCTATGTAAATAATAATAAGTATAGTAGCAAAAAAAATAATTGATATATTTCTTGAAAAAAAGTTAGTAATAATTCTTCCCAAAAAAAGATCTAAAATCAGACTCCTTTTTTTCTTCTTTTTTTTAGGTTCTTTTTTTTGTAAATTATATGTGTTTTCTTCTTTTGCCATTATAATTTTTCTGCAATTCTTAATTTTGCACTTTTTGCCCTGCTATTATTTTTAATTTCCTCTTCACTTGGAACAATTGGTTTTTTGTTTATTATTTTAAAATCAACTAAAGGATTACCATAAAAATCCTTTTCAATTTTCCCCTCAAAATTTCCTGATTTAAAAAAGTTTTTTACAATTCTGTCTTCTAATGAATGATAAGAAATAATAACTAATCTGCCTCCGGGTTTCAAAGCCTTTGGAGTTTGTTTCAGCATATCTTTCAATGCTTGAAGTTCATCATTAACTTCTATGCGAATAGCCTGAAAAACTTGTGCTAAATATTTATTTTCTTTTTCCCTGATAATACAAGGTCTGATAGCATTTATAAGTTCTTTTGTTGTTGTTATTGTTTGCTCTTTTCTTTTTTCTGTGATTGCAAAAGCAAGCTTTTTAGAATTTTGTATCTCTCCGTATTCTGAAAATATTTTTACTAATTTTTCTCTTGAATAAGTATTTATAACCTTTTTTGCATTTTTTTCTTTATTTCTGTTCATTCTTGAATCGAGCTCACTGTCGAATCTGCTTGAGAAGCCTCTTTCAGGGACATCAATTTGATGTGATGAAACTCCGAGATCAGCAAAAATTCCGTCAATAGGATAAGCATTATTGATTTTTAAAAAATTCGACATATATCTGAAGTTTTGATTTATTAAAATAAATCTTTCGTCATTTATAGCGTTTGCTATAGCGTCTTCATCTTGATCAAAACCTATTAATTTGCCATTTTTTAAATTTCTCAAAATTTCTCTTGAGTGACCACCGCCACCAAATGTCAAATCTGCATATATTCCGTCAGGCTTTATCGACAGAGCTTTAATGCTTTCATTCAGTAATACAGGATTGTGATACATCGTTATTGTCTTTTTGTTTGTTTCTATTCCCCATTACCTTTTCTGCTAACTCAGAATATTCTTTGTTTAATTTTAATATTTCTTTATCATACTCTTCTTTATCCCAAATATTTATTCTGTCTATTGCTGATACAAGTACAATTTTATTTTTATCCTTATCTGTTTTTATTCCTGCAAAGTCCATTAAATGTTTGGGTATTAATATCCTGCCAGTTGTATCCAAACTTACAGGTGTATGACCCGACATAAATGCTGTTATAAATTTTATATTATCTTTTACAAACCTGTTTAATCCGTTTATTTGCTCTAATTCTTTGTCCCATACCTCATCAGGATATAATTCCAGACATTTGTCAAACACACTTCTTTTTATAATAAAACCCTTATCAATTATTGATTCCAATTGTTTTTTAAAATTAAATGGAAACATAAATCTGCCTTTTGAATCTACTTTACATTCATATGTGCCTTTTATATTTATCATTTTTTTGTACTTTTGTACGCTTTTATATATGTTTTATATGTATGGCAAATTTACCATTTTTTACCACAATTTACCACTATTGTTAATAACTTTTTAAAAATAAATGTATGTTATTGACATTGTGATATTTACGAATAAAATTTTTAATAATTTATTTTTATTATTAATAATTTTTATTTTTATTATATTTGTGTTAATTTATATTAATGTTAAGTGTTATGGATGAAGTGAAGATACAGGATTCTAAAAACATTATTGGAAAAGAATTTTTGAATATTGAGAAAATAATTTCGAGCAAGAATCCTAAATTATATAAAAAACTACCTAAATTTCTTATCAATTATTTGAATAGAATATTGCATATAAAAGAACTTAACGAACTTTTGTATTTTAATAGAAATAAGAAGAATTTTGATTTTGTTGATGCAATAATAAAGAAATTTGGAGTTAAAATAAATGTAAATGGTATTGAAAACATTACCGGCTTAACACGTTATATAGTTGCATCAAATCATCCTTTGGGAGGTTTGGATGGCCTGGCATTAATGAGTACTATTGGCAAAGTAAATAAAAATATAGTCGCTCCTGTAAATGATTTTTTAATGTTTCTTCCGAATATAAATAATTTAATGGCACCAATTAATAAAGTAGGGAAAAACACACAAAATGTCAGAAAACTTATAGGTGTTTTTAATTCTGATAAATCAATAATGTATTTCCCTGCAGGCTTATGCTCAAGAAAAATTTCAGGTAAAATTGTTGATTTGGAATGGAAAAAGACTTTTATTACACAGGCACGAAAGTTTAAACGTAATATTATCCCTGTTCATATTGATGGTAAAAATTCTAATTTCTTCTATAATCTTGCTAATCTTAGAAAATTTTTTAAAATAAAATTTAATATTGAAATGCTGTATCTTGCTAATGAAATGTTTAAACAAAAAAATAAAAACATTAACATTACAATTGGCAAACCAATTGACTACAGATATTTTGATAAAAGGTACAATGATTATGTCTGGGCTCAAAAACTAAAATATTTTATTTATAAGCTTGAAAAGGATAATGATTTGATTTTTGAATAATGATTTTTTTTAACTTTGTAAATCTTTAAAAAAAAAATATGAAAGAAATTATTCCCCGAGTTGATAGAGAATTATTAGAAAAGGAGCTTCTAAAATGTAGATTTGTAAAAAAAACAAATTTGGGTGAAAATAAAATTTATATTTTTACTTACCAAGATTCACCTATATTAATGCGAGAGCTGGGAAGACTTAGAGAAATAACATTTCGTGAAGCTGGTGGCGGTACAGGTAAAGAACTTGACATAGACAAATTTGATACTTCTGAAAAGCCTTTTAAACAATTGATAGTTTGGGATCCCAGGGAAAAAGAAATAATTGGGGGATACAGATACATGTTAGGTAGGGATTTGCCCAAAGACGAAAATAATAATGTTTACTCTCCTACTTCAAAATTATTTAATTTTTCAAAAAAATTTATTGATGAATATTTGCCTTATTCTATTGAGTTAGGCAGGTCATTTGTACAGCCACTTTATCAATCTTTATTTGATTTACGAAAAAGTTTATTCTCTCTTGATAATTTATGGAATGGTCTTGGCTCTATTATTGTAGATAATCCTGAAGCAAAATATTTCTTCGGTAAAATAACCATGTACACACACACAAATATCTACGTTAGAAATTTAATATTATATTTTCTTAAGAAATATTTTCCTGATAATGAAAATCTTATTAGACCATTTAAACCTATTGACTTTGTAATCCCAACCAAAGAATTAGAAGAAATTTTTTCCGGAAAATCTTATAAAGAAAATTACAAAATATTAAATCAGAAAGTAAGATCTTATAAAGAAAATATCCCTCCATTAGTTAACGCATATATGAACTTATCTTCTACAATGAGAACTTTTGGTACTGCTGTAAATTATTCTTTTGGCGAAGTTGAGGAAACAGGTATTCTTATTACTATTGATGATATTTTTGAAGAGAAAAAAAAGAGACATGTTTTTATTAAATAGTAAAAAAAATAATTATTGATGCATATTAAAAAGGCCGAATTTGTTATAAGCAATAGTACTTATACTAAATGCCCTAATGCTTTATTGCCCGAATATGCTTTTATAGGAAGATCTAATGTAGGGAAGTCATCTCTTATTAATATGCTGATTGGGAGAAAAAAACTTGCAAAAATTTCTTCAACCCCAGGCAAAACTCAACTTATTAATCATTTTATTATTAACGATTCGTGGTATTTGGTCGATTTACCCGGTTATGGTTATGCTAAAACTTCTAAAGTAAATAGAAGCAAATGGACTAAAATGATTTCCGATTATTTATTGAAAAGAAAAAATTTGTTAAATACTTTCATACTTATTGACTCCAGGCTATCACCTCAGAAAATTGATTTGGAATTTATTGAGTGGATGGGAATTAATGAATTGCCGTTTATTATAGTTTTTACCAAAATCGATAAAATTAACAAACTAAAACAAAAACAAAATATTGACATTTATGTTAAGGAACTTCATAAATCATGGGAAGAATTGCCGGATATTTTTATTAGCTCTGCTGTAAAAAATATTGGAAAAGAACAAATTCTTGATTTTATTGAAAAAACAAATAAAATATTTATAAAACCGTCTAATTAAAATAATTAGACGGTTAATTTCTTATTCAAATTCTATCAATACCTGGTTTTTAGCAACAACATCTTTTACTTTAATTTTAATTTTTTTTATTTTCCCATCCATTGGAGACAAAATAACATTGTTCATTTTCATTGCTTCCAGTACAAAAAGTTTATCTTTTTTCAATACTTCATCACCCTTTTTAACATATATTTTTTTAATTGTCCCGGGAATAAAAGATGTTAACTTTCTAGGGTCAAGAGGTTTATGTTTTTTTCTTGACAGATATTTTTTTGTTGGATAAGTTTTGTATACAGCATCATTTATGCGTAGAAGTATATGTTTTTTTTTAGGAGTTGATGATTCTTCTTCCTTACTTTTTTTTGCAGAGTCTTTAGACAATGTGCTTTTTTTAATTTTCTTTTTTACCATCATTAAATATTTTTATTATTAAAATAAAATATATAAAGTAGCGAATAAAAAAAATTTTATTCGCTATGATTTTTTTATAAACAAAAGATTAAAATGGAGGAATTCCATGTTTCTTTTGAGAAGTTACTATTGACTTATTTTTTGAAATTTTTAATGAATGAATAAGGAACCGACGTGTTTCTGATGGCTCAATAACAGCATCAACATATCCGTAAGCAGCTGCAATATATGGATTTGCAAATTTATGTTTGTATTCATTAATTTTTAGTTTTCTTGTTTTTTCAGGATCTTCAGAATTTTTAATTTCTTTTCTAAAGATAATATTTGCAGCACCTTCAGGACCCATAACAGCAATTTCAGCACTTGGCCATGCAAAAACAAAATCAGCTTTAAGATGGTGTGAACACATAGCTATATATCCTCCTCCGTATGCTTTTCTGAGTATTACAGTAATTTTTGGAACTGTTGCCTCAGAATATGCATAAAGAATTTTTGCTCCATGCCTTATTACACCTGCATGTTCCTGATCAACACCAGGTAAATATCCCGGAAGATCAACAAAAGTTACCAATGGAATATTATATGCATCACAATAACGAATAAATCTTGCTGCTTTATCAGAGCAATCTACATCTAATACACCTGCGAGATATAATGGCTGGTTTGCAACTATACCCACAGTTTCACCATTTATCCTTGAGAATCCTATTACAATATTTTTAGCGAATCTTTCGTGTATCTCTAAAAATTCGGAATCATCACATATTGCCTTGATAATATTTCTTACATCATAAGATTGTTTTGGATTGGAAGGAAAAATTTCATCAATTTTGTACTTTTTGGTTTTAGGTGGTTTTTTAGGAAAAGTTTTTGCTTTTTGTTTGTTGTTCCAAGGTATAAAACTTGCCAGTTGTTTAATCTGATCAAAACATTCCGTTTCACTATTTGCAAAGAAATGTGCATTTCCTGTAATTTCTGCTTGTACTTTAGCTCCTCCTAAATCCTCCATACTTATTTCTTCTCCAAGAACGGTTTTTATAACCTCAGGACCTGTAATGAACATTTTTGATATTTTATCAACAACAAAAACAAAATCAGTAAGTGCAGGAGAATAAACAGCACCACCTGCGCAAGGACCTAATATTACTGATATTTGTGGAATAACACCTGATGCAATAGTATTTCTGAAAAATATATCTCCATAACCTGCTAAAGCATTTACTCCTTCCTGAATACGAGCTCCACCTGAATCGTTAATACCTATCAATGGTACTTGAAGCCGCATTGCATGATCCATAATCTTACATATTTTTTTAGCGTGCATATATCCTAATGAACCGCCTGCAACTGTGAAATCCTGTGCGTAAATACATACAGGTTGCCCGCTTAATGTACCTGTGCCTGTTACTACTCCATCACCCGGAAGATATTTTTTATCCATATCAAAATCATGAGCCGTATGCTCTACAAAAAGATCATATTCCTGAAAAGATTTGGGGTCTAACAAGGCAATTATTCTTTCACGTGCAGTCATCTTACCTGTTGCCTTTTGTTTTTTTATTGCTTTATCCCCGCCGCCTTTTAATGCTGTTCGCATTCTTTTTTTAAGGTCTGTTATTTTTGTGTTTGGTGTCATAATATATATTTTTTATATTTAATTACAAATGTATAATAATTTTATAAATTTGGTAATTTTAAAGAAAAATAATTGTAAAGCATGGATGTTGAGAAAGTTAGAGAATATTGTCTTAATAAAAAAGGAGTTACAGAATCTTTCCCTTTTGATGAAACCACACTTGTTTTTAAAGTTATGGACAAAATGTTTGCACTGTTGAATCTTGATGATAATCCAGGCCTTGGACTAAAATGTATGCCTGATTTAGCAACCGATTTACGCGAAAAATATTCTTGTGTAATCCCAGGATATCATTTGAATAAAAAACATTGGAATACAATTATTCTTGATAATTCTGTTAAGGATGAATTGATTTACCAGTGGATAAATATTTCTTATAATCTTGTTAAGAAAAATTTAACAATTAAGAAAAAAAATGAACTTTCAAAATTATAATTGAGTCAGGTTTGAAAAAATATTTATTTAATTAATAAGAAATCGTCTCATATTATCCTGATTAACACAAATTTAATTTTTTAATTCCTTAAATTCTAAAATCTAAATCTCTCACAGTTATGATTGTTGCAGGGCATCAGTTTCAATAACTGTGTTTACTTTTTTAATTATTTCTAATAATTCGCTAATTATCATAGCTGTTGCACCCCATATTTTATAATTATTTATATTATAGAATGGTGCTTTAATTTTTCTATCCTGAACTAAAAATTCCCCTTTTTTAATATTTACAGGATTTAATAGGTCTGAAATATTTATTTCAATTATTTTTTCTACTTCAAAATTATTTTTTTTAAGAATAGGTTTGTTATAAGAATAACCAAGCAATGGGAATACTAAAAAATTGCTTATAGGAATATATAAAGATGTTAATTGACCAATTATTTTAATGCTGTTAATGTCAACACCTATTTCTTCATGAGCTTCTCTTAGAGCTGTATCAATTAATGATTTATCAAAGTTTTCAGATTTTCCTCCTGGAAAAGAAATTTGATTGCTATGAAAACCATTATATTCTTTTCTTAAAATTAGTAATGTTTTTATTTCATTTTCTTCAGGATATAATAATATTAAAATACTGCTTTTTCTTGCATTATTTTCTTCTGTAAAACTGATATCAGGCCTCATCAGTTTATGAGCCTCTTTCCCGGGTAGTGTATTATTTATTTCTTTTTTTAATATTGCAATTAGATGTTTAAAATATATCATTTTTAAAAATTATTTTATATGCTAATATAATAATTTTTATTATTGTTTTTTATTTGTTATTAAAAAAATAATATTATTTTTATAAAAAAATTTAAATAAGGTGATTAAAGAAAAACAAAAAACTGATATTAAAAATAAGGAAAAACATTCTGATGTTAAAAACCTTATTCTTTTTAACGATGATGTTAATACATTTGATTTTGTTATTGAGACATTAATAGAAGTCTGTGGTCATAATCCTGCTCAGGCAGAACAATGTGCTCTGATTGCTCATTTTAAGGGCAAATGTTCTGTAAAATCAGGTGATTATTCTGAATTAAAATCTCTTTGTAATAAGATGACTCAAAAAAAATTATCAGTAGAAATTGTATAATTAAAATCTGTATTTATGACCTGGTCTGTTATTATTATTCTTTTGTTAGTAGGATTGTTATTTATTCTATTAGAAATACTTGTAATTCCCGGTGTTGGCGTTGCAGGAGTATTAGGAACTGTTTTATTAGTTTTCACAATATGGCAGACATATAAAATTTATGGCTTTGTTGCTGGTCATTATACTTTAGCTTCTACTCTTGTATTTACTATTTTGCTTTTATATTTTTCTTTTAAATCAAAAACATGGAAAAAAATGATGCTCAATTCAAAAATTGAAGGCAAAGTAAATACTGTTGATGAGAAAAAAATAAAAGTTGGTGACATAGGAAAAACAATTTCGAGACTTGCACCTTCTGGGAAGGGCTTATTTAACGGTGAGTATTATGAAGTCCATTCTCAAGGCGATTTTATTGATCCCGGGAAAAAAATAATAATCGTAAAAATAAATTTTAATAAAATTATTGTAAAACTTAAAAAATAAAATCTATGATGAATTTACTTAGTATTCTTTTGTCGGCAGAAACTCCTGCAAATATTGGAGTTATTATTGCCATTGGTATAGCTGTAATTTTTGGTCTTTGGGTGATATTTTATTTTGTTCCTGTTGGTCTATGGTTTACAGCGCTTTTATCCGGTGTAAGAATTTCATTATTACAATTGGTTTTTATGCGTTGGAGAAAAGTTCCTCCTGCTGTTATTGTAAGAAATCTTATTGCTGCTACTAAAGCAGGATTATATCTTAACAGAAATGAACTTGAAGCACATTATTTGGCGGGTGGAAATGTTAAAGATGTAGTAAATGCTCTTATTTCAGCTGAAAAAGCTAATATGGAACTTGACTTTAAAATTGCTACTGCTATTGACCTTGCAGGTCGCGATGTTTTTCAGGCCGTTCAAATGTCTGTTAATCCTAAAGTTATTGATACTCCTAGTGTTACTGCTGTTGCTAAAGATGGTATTCAGCTTATTTGTAAAGCCAGAGTTACTGTACGTGCAAATATTAAACAACTTGTTGGTGGCGCAGGTGAAGAAACTGTTCTTGCAAGAGTAGGAGAAGGAATTGTATCTTCTATCGGCTCTGCCGATTCTCATAAAAAAGTCCTTGAAAATCCCGATTCAATTTCAAAACTCGTTCTTGACAAAGGACTGGATTCAGGTACTGCTTTCGAGATACTTTCTATTGATATTGCTGATATTGACATAGGTAAAAATATTGGAGCCGTTTTGCAAATGGATCAGGCTAATGCTGATAAAAATATTGCTCAGGCAAGAGCTGAAGAGCGTAGAGCTATGGCTGTTGCTGTCGAACAAGAAATGAAAGCTAAGGCTCAGGAAGCAAAAGCTAAAGTTATTGAAGCTGAAGCACAAATACCTTTTGCTATTGCTCAGGCTTTTAAAGAAGGAAACCTCGGTATTATGGATTATTATAAATTTAAAAATATTCAGGCTGATACTTCTATGCGTGAATCTATTGCTACTCCTCAAAAATCAAAGAAAGATAAAAACAAAAAAAAATAAATCTTATGTAAGAAACGCTCAAAAATTTTGAGCGTTTCTTTTAATATTTTCCCATTACAGGTTTTAATAATTTATTGTGAGCATATAATAATATTTCAAAAGGGGATAATTAATATGGCAACCAAAGAAGAAAGGCAAATATTAGTTAATAAATACAGATCATTGCTTAGAGTTTGTAAACCTTATCTTACTTCTAAAAAAGATGCACAAATTCTTAGAAAAGCATATAATTTAATATTAGATGCTTATCAATATAAAAAAAATGAAACAGGTGAATATTTTATATTACATGCAGTTGCAGTAGCAAAAATAGTAGCTCAGGATATTGGTCTCGGAATAACGTCTATTGTTTGTGCTTTAATGCATGATATTATTCGTGATACTGATATTACAGTTCAAAATATTAAAACAAATTTTGGTGATACTATTGCTCATATTGTTAAGGATTTAAACAAAATTTCTGTTATTGATACTGAAAGAGCTTCTTTGCAACCTGAAAATTTTATTGAATTATTGTTTTCTCTTACTGATGATGTCAGGGTAATATTAATAAAACTTGCTGACAGACTTAATAATATGCGTACTATTGACAAAAGGCCTCCGAGAAAACAAAAATTATTATCTTCCGATACTCATAATTTATATGCTCCTATTGCTCACAGACTTGGTCTGTATAATATTAAAACCGAACTCGAAGATAGATATTTACTGTATAATCATCCTGATATTTACAGGGCTATTGCTATACAACTTAAAGATACTGAAAAACAAAGAACGAGATTTATTAATGATTTTTTAAAACCAATAAAAGTTGAACTTGAGAAGTATGGTTTTGATTTTGAAATAAAAAGCAGAACAAAATCAATATTTTCTATTTGGCAAAAGATGATAAATAAAAAAGTTGACTTTGATAAGGTTTATGATCTTTTTGCTATTAGAATAATAATTAAAAATATTATTGAAAGCGAAAAAGCAGACTGCTGGAAGGTGTATTCTTTTGTTACAGACATTTACCAACCTAATCCAAAACGTTTACGCGACTGGATTACAACACCTAAGGATAGTGGATATGAATCATTGCATACTACTGTTAAAGGACCTAAAAATCGTTGGGTCGAAATTCAAATTAGAACAAAACGTATGGATGAAATTGCTGAAAAAGGCGATGCATCGCATTGGAAATATAAAGAAACTGCTGCCAGAAGTGATGACGATAAATGGTTAAGAGAAATTAGAGAGAAAATTGAATCATCTTCAAAATATTTATCTGACAAAAAAAATAGAACAAAAATTAATACAGTAAGGGATAAAATTTTTGTCTTTACACCTTTAGGTGATCTTAAAAAATTAAAAGCCGGCTCTACTGTTCTTGACTTTGCTTTTGAAATTCATTCTAATGTAGGTTCAAAATGTACAGGCGCTAAAGTTAATAACAAAATTGTCCCTCTAAAACATATTCTTAAAAATGGTGATAAAGTTGAAATTATCACTTCAAAAAAACAAAAACCTAAACAAGATTGGCTTAATATTGTTGTTACTTCTAAAGCTAAATCCAAAATCAAACAAGCTCTTAAACAAAATAAATTTTTAGAAGCTGAAATAGGAAAAGATATTATTAAACGTAAGTTTAAAAACTGGAAAATAACTTATTCCGATGAAGTTATTAATAAATTAATCAATCATTATAAATTGAAATCTCATCTGGATTTTTATTATAATGTCGCTATTGAGAAAATTGCTCCCCTTGAAATTAAAAAAATATTAACTTCTCAAGAAGAGGAAAACATAAAACCCGAAAAATCTGAAAATATTCAGGAACTTCCTGTTAAAGACAATAATAAAAATTATTTAATTATTGATAATACTTTGGATAATGTAAATTATAGATTTGGAAAATGTTGTAATCCTATCTTGGGTGATGATGTTTTTGGTTTTATTACAATAGGAAGAGGTATTACAATTCATAAAAATACTTGCCCTAATGCCAGACGTCTTAAAATAAAATATCCATATAGAGTCTTGGATGTTAAATGGAAAAGTGCAAAAGATAAAGCACTTTTTCAGGCTTTTATTTATTTTACCGGTTATGATAAGATGGGTATTGTCAGTAAAATTACTAATATGATTACTAATGAATTAAAAATTAATATGCGTTCTATCTCCGTTAAATCAAATGATGATAATACTTTTAACGGAAAAATAAAAGTACTTGTTTCTGATAAAGAACAATTAAATGATTTGATAAACAAAATCATAAAATTTGATGGTGTTATTGATGCATCTCGTATTGATAAATTTAAATAAATTTTAAAATGAAGATAAATAATAAAATTACTGCCTTAAGAAAATTAATGAAGAAATATGCAATTGATGTATATATTATTCCAAGTACTGACCCTCATCAGAGTGAATATATTGCCAACTATTGGAAAGCCAGAGAATGGATATCAGGTTTTACAGGTTCAGCAGGAACTGTTGTTATTACTCAAAATCATGCAGGATTGTGGACTGATTCGCGATATTTTATTCAGGCTGAAAAACAATTAGCTGATTCCGAAGTTGAGCTTCATAAAATGATAACAAGAGGTCCTGAATATCTTGATTGGATTATTGAAATGTTTTCTGATAATATTTGTATCGGCTTTGACGGAAAATCCTTCTCTGTAGAAAATGTAAAAGAATTGAAAAATGCTCTTAGCCGGAAAAATCTTTCAATAAAATCAGATATCGACCTTATTGATATTATCTGGACTGAAAGGCCTGAAATGCCAATGACAAAACTTTTTGTTCATGATATTGCTTTTGCAGGTAAATCCCGCATAGAAAAAATAAATATGGTGAGAGCTGAAATGAAAAATTTTAATGCCGATTATTTTTTGTTGTCAAGTCTCGACGATATTGCATGGCTGCTTAATATTCGTGCTGCTGATGTGGACTATAATCCTGTTGCAATTAGCTTTGTTTTAGTATCTATGGATAATCTTATTTTTTTTGTTGATGATAAAAAACTTTCCGATGATATTAAAAAAATATTAAAAAATGATAATATTACAATTAAACCTTATAAAGATGTAGAAAATTATTTACGAATAATAAATGATAAGTCTTCTATTGTTATTGACCCTAAAAAAACTAATTTTTACCTCTATAATTTTATTCCATCATCATCTAATATAATTGAAAAATTAAATATTACAACATCATTAAAAGCTGTTAAAAATTCTGTTGAGATTAAAAATTTTAAGCAAACCATGATTTATGACGGCATTGCAATGACAAAATTTATTTATTGGCTTGAAAAAAATATAGGAAAACAAAAGATTACAGAGATTTCAGCTTCAGATAAATTAGAGGAATTACGCAAACAACAGAAAACAAATATGGGGTTGAGTTGTGCGACAATAGCCGGGTATAATGCCCATGGCGCTATTGTGCATTATGAGCCAACTCATGAAACCGATGTTGAATTAAAGGCAGAAGGTCTGTTTTTATTAGATTCAGGTGGTCAGTATCTTGGCGGCACAACAGACCTAACAAGAACAATACCTCTTGGCAAACCTACAAATGAACAAATTCACGATTATACTTTAGTGTTGAAAGGTCATATTAATCTGGCAACAGTAAAATTTCCTTTGGGAACCAAGGGATATCAAATTGATGTACTTGCAAGAAAGCCAATTTGGGAAGGTCATAAAAATTATGGACATGGTACAGGACATGGTGTAGGATACTATTTAAATATTCATGAAGGTCCGCAGGCATTAGGTGCAGGTGCTACTGCTGATAAAAATACTTTTTTTGTGCCGGGCATGTTAATTACTGATGAACCGGGAATTTATATCAAAGATAAATATGGTATAAGAATTGAAAATCTGATGCTTTGTGTTGAAGATGCTAAAGTTGAAGATTATGGATTGTTTTTGAAATTTGAAACCCTCACTCTTTGTCCTATTGATACTTCTTTGATTGATATTTCTATGCTTAATAAAAAAGAAAAAAAATGGCTAAACAATTATCATAAAAATGTTTATGATAAACTTGTTAATTATCTTGATGAGGATGAAAAATTGTGGTTGAAAAAGAAAACTCAACCTATTTAAATTATTTTAATTCTTCTGATTTATTAAAAACTTGGAGGATTTCAATAAAATACATTTCTTAGTTTTACAAAGTTTTAAGAAGTCCCTCAAAAAATATTTTTAGCTGTTCTGAAATTAAATTAATGTTAAAAAATTATAAACCACTTATCTTGTAACTTTTTATTATCTTTACACGTCTTTTTAATATAAAAACAATAATCGTTGATGACTGTTGCGGAATATAACTCATGTGTTGATAAGTATTCAGATGGCGTTTATCGTTTCATCCTAAAAAATATTAAGGATGAAGATAACGCAAAAGATATTGTGCAAGACGCATTTGTGAAAATGTGGAATAAAAGAGAAACTATTAATTTTGAAAAATCGCGTTCTTATCTTTTTACTACTGCTTATCATACTATGATTGATTATATCAGAAAAGACAAAAAACAAACTTCTCTTGAAAATGTCAATGAAGACAATTATTCTGTAAATACCGGCTTTTCCGATACAAAAGAAATCATTAACGAAGCATTGGAAAAATTGACAGACATACAAAAATCTGTTATATTATTACGTGACTACGAAGGTTATTCGTATAAAGAAATTGGAGAAATAACAGATTTAAACGAGTCTCAGGTAAAAGTATATATTTACAGAGCAAGAATTATTTTAAAAAATTATATTGGTAATTTAGAAGTTGTAATTTAATGAAGAAAGTAAACAAAAATAACTACGAAATATATATCCTTGATTATTATGAAGGTAACCTCTCTGATAATCAGGTTGACGAGCTTATGCTTTTTTTAGCTGAAAATCCTAAGTTAAAAGAAGAGTTTGATAATTTCGAAAACATCACGCTTTCTCCTGACATGTCAATAGAATTTAAAGATAAAGACAAACTAAAAAAAAACATAATCACTCCATGTAATAATATTAATGAAAATAATTACGAAAATTTTTTTATTGCTGACCTTGAAGGAGATATCTCTTCTGAAAAATCTGAAAATTTAAAAACTTTTATTGAAAAAAATCCTTGCCTGAAAAAAGAATACGAAACTTTTAAATTAACATATCTTAAACCTGATGAAAGCATAGTATTTGAAAATAAAAAATCTCTTAAAAAATATCCTTTTAAAGCATATTTTAAAAAGCATATTTATTATTCTGTGTCTATTGCAGCATCTATTTTAATTGTTTTATATTTTTTCTTTAACAAGCCTGAAAAACAAAACTTTTCATCACGTTACGAAATTGCTCAAATTAACAACAGACAATACATTAATACGATAAAAATAGAAAAACAAAAACCTGAAATAGACATCTTAAAAACTTCTATTCACATTAATGATGAAAATTCAATTTTAGCTACTACAAATCCGTCTGTTATAAACGATGAATTAAAATACAGAAACAGTCTAAAAATAGAAAATACTAATACTTCGAACATTAACAAAATTTTTATACCTGTTTCTGATTTAGCTCGTAATAACGAACTAATAATGTTTAAAAGATTTGAATTTATTGAATTACTTTATTTTTCTGATTTACATGATGAAATTTTATTAGCAGAGCAAAAAAATCAAGGCAGAAGTAAAACATTAGTAAAAAAGGGGGTTAATTTTCTCAAAAAAATATTAAATATTAAAGAAAAAGTCTTGGAAAAAAAATCCAACAATAATATTTTATGGGTTGTAGCAGAATTTGGTGTTAATAGTTTTAGCAAAATAACACAAGAAGATATTAAACTATCACACAAGACAAATAAAAACGGCAAAACAAAATCATACTCACTTATTGGCGACAATATCCGAATAATAAATTCAAAAAAATAAATTTATTATTATGTTACTACCACGAATTTAGTGGAATATTGACAAATGCGAAAATGATAAAATGCTTAAATGCGAAAATACAAAAACAGTTCTGATACAAAAACAAAATATTGTCTATAATAAATCCTTTATTAACTGATATTTAATTGTTTTGAAACATTTAAGCATTATAAGTAAGCTGTTTGATAGAATCACAGAAAAATTATTTTCCATTAATAAAATAACAGTAGAACCATTATTATTAGTCCATAAATCCGCAAGGATTTTTTTTAGTGTAATAGATTGAGTTGATTATATAGTGTTTGCACGAAAACGCCCATATTGTCATTTCGACTGAAAGGAGAAATCTCATAACATAGTGTATATAAGTTGAATGAGATTTCTCACTTTGTTCGAAATGACAGCATAACTAAAATTTTACGGGTTTTCGTGCAGGCACTATATATAAAATCGTTCACTTATTTTAGTGATACAAAATTCGTGTTAATTAGTGAAATTCGTGTCCAAATAGAATCTGCTTGCGGATTTATCGTTAATTGAAAAAACTTTCTGTTTCAAAAAAAAAAATTATAATTATTAGGATTATTTAAATAAAGAGTATATTTTTGCACGCTAAAATAAAAAACAAATAAAGAGATGGCAAAAAAGACCAAAGACGCAAGGATACAAGTAATTTTGGAATGCACAGAGCATAAAAAAAGTGGTTTGCCCGGTACTTCTAGATATATTACTACTAAAAATAAAAAGAATACTCCGGGTAGATTGGAGTTGAAAAAATACAATCCAATATTAAAAAAAATGACTATTCATAAAGAGATAAAATAATATTTATTATGGCTAAAAAAGTTGTTGCTAGTTTACAATCTTTAAGTAAAGATTATACTAGAATTATAAAAATGGTTAAGTCACCTAAAACTGGTGCTTATGTTTTCAAAGAAAAAATGTTACCTAACGAAATGGTAAATGAATTTTTAGCAAAAAAATAAATTCATTTTTTATCATAAACCCTTATTTTTGCTTTTTTCTGTAAAGAAAAAAGCATTTTTTTTATTTATTTGTATTATAAATAAAAATTTATCTTTTATTAACTCATAAGATTATGGCTCTTTTTTCACGCTTTTCGAAAAGCAATGATAAAAAATCGAAATTAGATCAAAAATTAGAAAAGACTAAAAAAAATGTCTTTTCAAAAATTTCACGTGCTATTGTCGGCAAATCAAAAATTGATGACGATGTACTTGATAACCTGGAAGAAATTTTAATAAGTTCTGATGTTGGCGTTGAAACAACATTGAAAATCATTGACAGAATTGAAAAAAGAGTAGCCAAAGATAAATATATTGGCACTTCTGAACTTAATAAAATATTAAAAGAAGAAATATCTGATTTACTAAAAGAAAACGAAATTAAAACTTTCGATGATTTTAATATTCCTGCAGAACAAAAACCATACGTAATAATGGTTGTAGGAGTAAATGGTGTCGGGAAAACCACTACTATCGGTAAGCTGGCATATCAATTCAAAAAAGCAGGTAAGTCAGTAATACTTGGAGCTTCTGACACTTTCAGAGCTGCTGCTGTTGACCAGCTACAAATTTGGGCTGACAGGGTTGGGGTACCTATTGTTAAACAAGGTATGAACGCTGACCCTGCTTCTGTTGCTTTTGACACTTTAAAATCAGCTAAATCAAAAAATGCCGATGTTGTTATTATTGACACTGCAGGAAGATTACACAACAAAATTAATCTTATGAATGAACTCACTAAGATTAAAAATGTTATGAAAAAAATTATTCCTAACGCACCTCACGAAATTCTTTTAATTCTCGACGCTTCAACAGGACAAAATGCTATTGAACAAGCCAAACAGTTCACAGCTGCCACAGATGTTAATGCCCTGGCTCTTACAAAACTCGATGGCACTGCCAAAGGAGGCGTGGCTATTGGAATATCAGACCAATTTAAAATACCTATTAAATATATTGGAATAGGTGAAAAAATCGAAGACCTGCAAATATTTAATAAATTCGATTTCGTTGACAGTCTCTTTAACTAATATGAAAACCATTAATAAAAAACCTAAAATAAATATTGTTACTCTCGGCTGTTCTAAAAATACTGTCGACTCGGAAGTCTTATCAGGAATATTATCTGCTAACGGATTAGATGTTCATCATCAATATGAAAAAGACGATTATGATAGTGTAATAATAAATACCTGCGGGTTTATTAATGATGCCAAAGAGCAATCAATAGATACAATCCTTGAATATGTTAAAGCAAAAAAACAAGGGCTTATAAAAAAAATCTATGTTATGGGCTGCCTTTCACAACGCTATAAAAACGACCTTATTAAAGAAATTCCTGATGTAGATAAATATTATGGTGTAAATGATTTAAAAGATATTTTAAAAGACTTTGGGATACAAAACAATTATAATTCTCCACGATTATTATCCACGCCAAAACATTATGCTTATCTTAAAATAGCAGAAGGTTGCAACAAAAAATGTTCTTATTGTGCTATACCATTAATCCGCGGCAGACATATCTCAAGGCCTATGGAATCGATTATTGATGAAGCTAAAATGCTCGTTGACAAAGGGGTTAAAGAAATTCTGCTTATTTCACAAGATCCTACTTATTATGGCATGGATTTGTATAAAAAGCAAAAAATTACAGAGCTTGCCGGAAAAATTTCAGATATCAAAAATTTATCATGGTTACGTTTGCATTATAATTTCCCTTCAGATTTACCTGATTCTCTTCTTGATTTAATCAAAGATCGCAAAAACATCTGTAAATATATTGATATCCCATTACAGCATATCAGCGACAATATTTTGAAATCAATGAAAAGAGGTGTAACAAAACAGGAAACATATAAATTAATTGAGAAGATAAAAAATCGTCTTCCTGAAGCAGCCATCCGTACTACATTTATTGTTGGATATCCCGGAGAGACAGAAGAAAATTTCCAAGAATTAAAAAAGTTTATAAAAGAAACACGTTTCGACAGATTAGGCGTATTTACTTATTCACACGAAGAAGGCACTTACGCAGGGACTCTTAATGATGATGTGCCCGAAGAAATAAAACAAGCCCGTGCCGAAGAAATAATGAACATCCAACAAGAAATATCATACCAAAACAACCTGAAACTCATAGGACAAAACATTAAAGTTTTATTCGATAAAATTGAAGGTGATTCATATATCGGCAGAACAGAATTTGATTCCCCTGATGTTGATAATGAAGTGATATTACCTTTAAAATCAAAAAAAATAAATATCGGAGAATTTTCTACTGTCCGTATAGAATCCGTGGGAGCATACGATTTATTTGCAAAATAATTAATTATTTTTCTTGTTTTTTTCTCATTACTTTATAATTTTGTTATTACTAATTAAAATTATTCAATATTATTTAATATCATAAAAAATGAAAAAAATAATTATCAGCTTATTGTGTATATGTTTTATCTCTTTATCAGGCATTTCACAAGAAAAAAAGACAGATTTAAAGACCAAAGAACAGATTAATTTTATTGATTCCAATAAATTAAAACAAGGATATTGGATAGAAAAAGACAGACAATTCAACTATTCGGGAAATTATATTGACGGATTGAAAGAAGGTGTTTGGGTAACACATCAAAAAAATAATTTCTTTCACGAATTACAAATATATCATAAAAACAAAAAAAACGGTATTCATATCAAAATTGACAGACGAGGGTATTTCCTTGTTGAAGAATATTTTAAGAATGATTCATTAAACGGAGTTTCAAAACATTATACCAGAAGCAGTGTTCCTCGCTCAATAATATCATATAAAAACGGTAAAATTGACGGACTGAAACAAATATACTACGAAAACAGGGCTAATAGAATATTGGAAGAAACTTATTATAAAAATGGCTTGAAAAACGGTTTATCAAAATGGTATGATGAAAATGGTAGATTAATGGCAAAATACAACTATAAAAACAACGCCTTTGACGGTGAGCAATTCACTTATCATCCTAACGGAGAAATAATGACAAAAGAAACATACAAAAACAATATTCCTGTTGGCATATATCATGAATATTTTGATAATGGAAAAATAAAAGTTGAAGGCTCATATACTGATGGTCTGAAACATGGTAAATGGAAAGAATATAACGAAGAAGGTAAAGTTGTTAAAGTAATAAGATACAAAAAAGGTGTTGCCAAATAATTTTTAATCGGGAATTATGATGATGAAAAAAATTAAAAATCCTTATTTAGGATTAAAAGGATATAATTGTTTTGGTTGTTCTCCAGATAACAAATCTGGACTTCAAATGGAATTTTATGAAGATGGAGATTTTATTATTTCAAAATGGCAGCCCAAAGAATATTTCCAAGGTTACAACAATATATTACATGGAGGCATACAAACAACATTGATGGATGAAATAGCAAGTTGGGTAGTACTTGTTAAATTAAAAACAGCAGGTGTAACAAAAAAAATAGAAACAAGATATATTAATCCTGTTTATACTGATAACGGACCTTTAACTATTAAAGCTTCAGTAAATAATAGGGAAAAAAATTTTGTTAATATAGACGTTTTTCTATACGATTCAGGCGGGGTTCTTTGTTCTAAATCTGTTGCTACATATTTTGTTTTCCCTGAATCTGTTGCAAGAGATAAATATTTTTTCCCTATAAATGGGGTTACTTATGAAGAATAAAGAAACATCATTTATTTTTCCCAAATTTGTCAAAATAATATCTAAACCGTTTATTTGAGACAAGGAAGATGTGAAGCCATTTGTATTTTTTTTTCTAATTCTTCTCTAAAAATCAATCCTGTAAAGAAAAATATAAACAAATTAGAAAAAGCCTGCCATAAAGTGCTGGCAAGAGGGTTAGGTGTATTTAAGAAATAATGAACCGAATAAATAATTACAAAGGCTAATGAAGTAGGTATTAAAGTCCACAATATTGTAGCAAGTATTCTATTAGAAATATTTTTTGACAGTTTTTCACAAATCTTTGTATTATAACCTGCCATAAAAAAATTATAAAAAAACTGTTTACCAAAAGCGAAAAAAGCTATTATAAAACTGTATTTCATATTAATCATAAAAACTACTGAACCTGTACAAATACCTGCCAATGCTCCCATCTTAAAATTAAAGTGCCTGTTTATCCATAAAAATAATTTATAAAAAATATTTTTCTCTCTCCAAAATATATCTTTAGCATTATTTTTCATTATCAAATTTATTATTACTTTTAAGCTCTATATTCATAATAAATTTTATTAAATTTGCAACTAAGAATCCACTCCCAAAAGTGTTTTTAGACAAAATTAACAAAATTTACATGATTTTTGCAAAATGTAAAACATTAATTATCAACAATATAATTTTAATGGATTTATATGCATTTTTGAAAATGGGGTTTTTGGAGTGGATTCAACTAAAGAATAATTAATAAATAAATCAGAATTATTTATTTTTATCTTAAGGACAGATTATATTAACAAAAAAATACTTTAATGAATAATAATATTCATAAATATTCGAACCTTTCAAATAAAAGTGATTTGCAGCTTTGGAATGAAATCAGAGAAGGTAATTCTGATGCCTTAAGTAAATTATTTTACAGATTTTATGAAGATTTATTTTTTTATGGAAAGAAATTAACTAACGATAATGCTCACATTGCAGATACAATACAGAATATATTTTTAAAAATCATGGAATTGAAAAACAAAAATTCTAATGTTACTTATGTTAAAGCATATATTTTTAAAATATTTAGAAACAAATTATTAAAAAAAAAACAAAAATCATTAATTTATACATTAATATC
>JAGGUV010000112.1 GCA_021158345.1 Bacteroidales bacterium | reverse complement strand
CATTAAAATATTACAAATATTATTTTCCAAATAATAATATTCCTGAAGTATATACTTATATTTCAAATTTTGATTTTGAAAATCCTGTTATTTTTAACAATAATGATTTGATAATAGCTTTGGATATGTATCTTGGCAAAGATTATAAAACATATCAAGCTTTTGGAATACCGAGATACAAAACACAATGGTATAATAAAAAATCAATAGTAAGAGATTGTTTTAAAGCAATAGCTGAATACAAATTTAATAATATTCAGAGAAATAAAACTTTGCTGGATTTTATGGTTGAAAGAGGAAAGCTTATGTATTTTTTAGATGCAGTTCTTCCAGGCACAAATGATGAAATAAAAATTAATTATACAACAAAACAATTGCAATGGTGTAAGGACAATGAAGCTGAAATATGGGCATTTATTATTGAAAGGAATTTATTGTATTCAAAAGATTATTTAATAATAAATAAATTTATTAATGAAGGACCTTTCACTTCTTATTTTTCACGAGAATCCCCGGCAAGAACAGGGTGGTTTATTGGTTGGCAGATTATCAAATCGTATATGAATCATAATAAAGATGTTACATTAGAACAATTGTTTAATGAAAATGATTCACAGAAGATTTTAATGAGTTCAAAATATAAACCTAAAAAATAACGTGAAACAATCTTTATTTTAGAATTTAGATTTTGGATTTTGGATTTACTTTTAAAAGATATAAACAATTGATTATTATTATCAAATAATAAATCATACATTTTTAATACTATAAATTTAGATAATATGCTTGTTAAAACATACGGATGTGCTATTTATGGTATTGATGCCTTTACTGTTACTATTGAGGTAAATATTGATAAAGGCATACAATTTTTTTTAGTTGGATTACCTGATAGTGCTGTAAGAGAAAGTCACCAAAGAATTGAAGCCGCCTTAAAAAATATCGGCTATAAAATTCCCGGCAAGAAAATCACAATAAACATGGCACCTGCTGACATAAAAAAAGAAGGTTCTGCATACGATTTGCCTATTGCCATTGGAATATTAGCAGCCTCCAAACAAATAAAAGCAGACAAAATCGGCGACTATATAATTATGGGCGAGCTTTCGTTAGATGGCAGTCTGCAACCAATTAAAGGAGCTTTGCCTATTGCTATTGAGGCACGGGAAAAAGGTTTTAAAGGCTTTATTCTTCCTGAACAAAATGTTAAAGAAGCTGCTATTGTTAATAATCTTGAAGTTTATGGAATAAAAAATCTTACTGAATTAATCAATTTTTTTGATGATAAAATAGAATTAAAACAGACTAAAATAGATACGAGGCAAGAATTTTTTTCAAGTTTAAATGAATATGAGTTTGATTTTTCAGATGTAAAAGGCCAGGAAAATATTAAGCGTGCGTTAGAAATTGCAGCAGCAGGAGGGCATAACATTATAATGATAGGACCACCAGGTGCAGGCAAGACTATGTTGGCAAAACGCCTCCCCTCAATATTACCTCCTTTAAATTTATATGAAGCTCTTGAAACAACAAAGATACATTCTGTTGCAGGTAAAACATGCGGAGAATCGTCTTTAATATCAGTGCGACCATTCAGAGCACCACATCATACTATCAGCGATGCTGCTCTTGTTGGCGGAGGCACTAATCCTAAACCAGGAGAAATATCCCTGGCGCATAATGGCGTTTTGTTTCTTGACGAACTACCTGAGTTTAAAAGATCTGTTTTAGAAGTTTTACGTCAACCTCTTGAAAACAGAAATGTTACTATTTCCAGAGCTAAAGTGTCTGTGGAATATCCTGCAAGTTTTATGCTTATTGCTGCTATGAACCCTTGTCCTTGCGGATATTATAATCATCCTACCAAAAAATGTGTTTGTGCTCCAGGTGTTGTAAAAAAATATCTTAACAGAATCTCAGGACCTTTATTTGATAGAATAGATATTCATATTGAGGTAATACCTGTGCCTTTTAAAGACCTTACAAATATGAGCACTTCTGAAAAAAGTGAAAAAATTAGAGAAAGAGTTATTAAAGCAAGATTAATTCAAACTGAACGATTTAAAAATAATAAAGGAATATACTGTAATGCTCAGATGACTACAAAACTTTTAAAAAATATTTGCAAAATTGATGAAGAGAGTATGACTATCTTAAAAAATGCAATGGAAAAATTAGGACTCTCTGCAAGAGCTTATGACAGAATTTTGAAAGTCTCCAGAACAATTGCAGACCTCGAAAACAGTAAAGATATTAAACCTGAACATCTCTCCGAAGCTATTCAATACAGAAGTCTTGACAGAGAAAGCTGGGGCGACTAATGAGTGACAATTAATAAAAATATACTGTAAATATAAAAATATTAACAGATAAATATCTATGAACAAAGGGAATTGAGATTTAAGATTTAAGATTTGAGATTTAAGATTTAAGATTTGAGATTTAAGATTTGAGATTTAAGATTTGAGATTTAAGAATTGAGATTTGAGATTTAATTTATGCAAGCCATGTACACATACGTTACAGGTCAAATAGGAGCATGATTATTAAGTAAAATTAGAAATTCATGAGAATGCAAAATTTTTAACTGCTAAAAGACGTACGTATGGATTCCAATTTCTATACATGGATTTAGTAAAATGCAATCGACTAAAAATGTAACAACTACAAAAATTAAAATAAAATGAAACTTTTTTTCAGGGAATTCGGTACAAGTTCACAGGCATTTATTATTATTCATGGCTTGTTTGGTTCATCGGATTTATGGATTCCTTTTGCTAAAAAATTATCAAAATCATTTCATGTCTATTGTCCAGATTTAAGAAATCATGGAAGATCAGCTCATAGTTCAGAATTTTCATTAAATGAACTTTCAGATGATTTAATCGATTTTATTAATGATAATAATATTGAAAATCCTATAATTATGGGACATTCACTGGGAGGCAGGATAGCCATGAATTTTGTTTTAAATTATACCGGAAAAATTAAAAAACTTATTGTTTTAGATATAAGTCCTAAAGCTTATAATATCAATGAAAAGCAAAATAAATTAATTAATGCTTTATCTTCAATTAATCCTTCTGAATTTAATTCTTTTAAAAAATTAGACGAAAAATTATCAGAAAACATTAATAATTTTATGATCAGACAATTGATATTAAAAAATATTTATAAAACTAAGGATAAATCATTTGCGTGGAGGTCTGATATTAAAAATATTTTAAATAATCTCGACAAGATATCAGAAGAAATAATTCCTGTAGTTCTCGGAAATAAAAATACTTTTTCAGTAGAGACTTTGTTTATTAAAGGAGGAAAATCGGATTATATAAATGATGAAGACGTTTTAAAAATAAAAACACTATTTCCTAAATCAAAAATTAAAACTATAGAAAACGCATCGCATTGGCTTCATGTTGATGCTGCTGAGGAATTATTCAGTGCTGTAATGAATTTTGTTTCATAAAAAAACAGGATATTTATTTTAATGGAAAATAATTTTTCTGTGATTCTATCAAACAGCTTACTTATAATGCGAAAATGTATAAATGCTTAAATGTTTCAAAACAATTAAATATCAGTTAATAAAGGATTTATCTCAGACAATATTTTGTTTTTGTATCAGAACTGTTTTTGTGTTTTTTGCATTTAAGCATTTGTTAATATTCCATTAAATTAGTGGTAGAAGCTTTTTTTAATATCTTAAAATATTAAAGCTGCTAATAGCACCATCAATTTCAATATAAATTTTATTTTCTTTTTCGTCAAAACCGGCAGTTCTATACAAACCTCTTCGGATTTTTTTAAAACCTTGGAAATGTCGGCTCGACAAAACAATTTCGCTGTTAATCTGACATCCTGAACTTTCAGGGACTTTAATAGTAACAGATGAAACACCTGAGTCAATATTTATCTTAGTGTTATTATATTTATCACCTAATTTAACTTTTATATTAGAAGCGCCACCTTCAATATCAATACTTTTTGTTTTATAATTGCTAAGGTCAAAATTTATTTCAGCTGCACCTGCATCAAAATCAAAATCCCAGACAGGTTTTTCGTTCAATTTAAGATAAACGGAATTTTTATTATTTAATCTTCTGAAATGTTTATCTTTAACATATAATTTTAATATTTTTTTATTTTCATAATCTCTCTCAAAAAATTTATATTTTAAAGTACTGCCTACTGTATTTATAACAGCTAAGCTATCAGTTTTTCCTTCGAGTAAATAAAAACCTGCTGCAGCTTCAATTTTCAGTTCAGCTTTATCAGTAATAGAATCTAAAGTTTTATAAAAAAATTGTTTGGTTAATTCTTCATCAAAATCATTATCTTTATCATCATCATAATCTTTGCTATATCTGTATGAATGATAAAAAGGTCTGTTAAAACTAAAATAATTAAAATCATAACTGTCGGAACGACAAATAAAAATTACTCCAACAGCAATTACAGCAATAGAAAATATAAATTTTATAAAACTTTTAACAGGCAGGATAGAGATACCCCAAAATATTAACAACAAAGGCCATAATCTTAATATTGAAAACCAATTAAACCATATCAGACCGAAACCTTTAAAAAGGAACAAAAGCCCTATTGTTAACAATAATATTCCCCAAAATAAACTTTTATTTTTCATGTTTTTCATGTTTTAAAATGGTTAGAAAAAATTTAATTTTTATTGTTCTTCATCTTTACGAGTACTTTTATAGATAAAATAACCACCAATAGCAATTAATAATACAGGCCATAAATCACCAAAATTAATGGTCGGGACATATCTGTCAACAAGAAATAGTGCTCCTAATGTTATTAATATTATACCTGCTATTAAGCTGCCATGTTTTTTTTCATAGCTTGGTTTCATCTCTTTTTTATCTTCAAAATTCATAGGATTTGATTTTTCGTTTTCCATGTTTTCTTTTGTTTTAAAATTATCATTATAAAAATAAGTTGTGTTTTCAGGGATAAATATCCAAAGAACGATATAAATAATTATCCCACTGCCACCGAATAGAAACATTAATACGAACAATAATCTTATAATTACAGGGTCAATTACAAAATATTCACCCAAACCACCTGCTACACCTCCAATAATTCTATCATAAGTGCTTCTATATAATCTTTTTTCTTGTTCCATAATTTTTTGAATATATACAATTTATAATATTTAGACGAAAATAAATTAAAAAAGTTACATAATCAAATAAATTTATTATCAAGGTTTAAGTTAAATATTCTACTTTTGTTTTTTAAATAAAAAAACACAAATATGAAAATTCTGAAGTTTGGTGGAGCATCAGTAAAAAATCCGGATACAGTAAAAAAACTATCTGATATTTTAAAAAAATATTCAGATGAAAACACATTAGTTGTAATATCTGCAATGGATAAAATGACTAATGCTTTTGAAAAACTTACTTATTATTATTTCCACAGAAATGAAAAAATCGCTGAACAGTTTGATTTTATTAAAAATTATCATTTTAATATTCTTAATGGATTATTTGAAGATAAAAATGATATTATTTACAATGAAATAGATAAGTTATTTTCATCATTACAGAATCATCTAAAAAAATCGTCCTCACAAAATTATGACTTTGAATACGACCAGATAGTTTCATATGGCGAATTGCTATCAACAAAAATTATAAGTCGTTTTTTAAATAGTATTGGGATAAAAAATTTATGGTTTGACGTACGTGAAATATTAAAGACCGACACAACTTACAGAGAAGCAAAAATAAACTGGGGTGAGACTGAAAAATTATGCAAAAAAAATCTTTTAAAACATTTCAATAGTTCAAATAAGCTGATAATCACTCAAGGATTTATTGGTGAATCATTTGATAATCATACAACCACATTAGGCAGGGAAGGTTCTGATTATACTGCTGCTGTTTTTGCAAATATTTTTGATGTCAATGAATTAATTGTTTGGAAAGATGTACCAGGTTTGCTTAACGCTGACCCAAAATACTTTGAGGATACTAAAAAAATTGATTTTATATCATTTAAGGAAGCAAGTGAGCTAACGTATTACGGAGCTAAAATTATTCATCCGAAAACTATAAAGCCATTACAAAATAAAAATATTCCCATTCTTATAAAACCTTTTTACACTCCTGAAGAAAAAGGTTCTCTTATTTCTGACAAAAAAAATCAGAATAATAATATTCCTATTTTTATCATAAAAAGGAATCAAATTTTAGTTTCTTTATCACCAAAAGATTTTTCTTTTATTGCCAACAAACATCTTTCTGAAATTTTTAATTTTTTTAATGATAACAATCTAAAAATAAATCTTTTGCAAATATCTGCCATCAGCATTTCCGTTTGCCTTGATGATGAGGATGAAGATGAAAAAACATTAAAAAAGATTATAAAACTGTTAAATGAAAAATTTAATATCAGATACAACAAAGGGCTTGAAATTATTACAATTCGTCATTACAATAATGAATCATTAAAAAAGATTTTAAGAAATAAAGAAATTTTGTTAGAGCAGAAAAGCAGAGCTACAATTCAAATTTTAGCGAAACAGAACTTGGAAATTTAGTTTTAATATCTTAAATTTTAATTTTCTCTTAATAATTTTGAAAAACCTTTGGTGGAATATACTTTCATATTATTTTTAGCATCCGAATAAATAAAATATGCTTCAATATTTTGATGCTTTTCAATAAATAATTTAGCTTTTTCTAAACCCATAACCATAAAAGCAGTTGCATAAGCATCGGCTGTCATACATTTATCAGATATTACCGATGCACTTAAAAGCGAGTGGGAGACAGGGTATCCGGTTTTCGGGTCAATGGTGTGAGAATATTTTACTCCGTTTTTAATGTAAAATTTTCTGTAATTCCCTGATGTTGCTATTGCTTTGTCTTTTAATATTATTTTAGATTTTATTTCTCTGTCATCGTACATTGTTTTGCAGGGCTTTTCTATGCCTATTTCCCATGCCTTGCCCTGACTTTTTGTGCCGTTAGCTTTTACTTCGCCTCCAATATCAATTATAAAATTATTTATTCCTTTGCTTTTTAAAAAATTTCCAACCAAATCAACGGAATATCCTTTTGCTATTGCATTTAAATCTAATTTTATGTTTTTATTATCTTTTAATAATTTATTGTTAATAATGTGAATTTTATTGTATCCAACATAGTTTAACAGGCTGTCGATTAATGGTTTGGTTATGTTTGATGTGTCAGTATATCCAAAGCCCCAGGCATTTACCAAAGGTGATACTGTGATGTCAAATGCTCCGTTTGTTTCTTTTGATATCTGAATGGATTTATTAATAATATCATTTAAAGTTTTGTCAAGAATTATATTTGTATCATTATTATTAATTTTTGAAATCAAGGAATTTTTTCTGTAAATTGATGCGGAATTTTCAAAATCATTTAATAGTTTTATTATCTCATTTTGATAATTAATTCCATCTTTACTAAAATACGTTACTGCATAATAAGTGCCTTCAGCATAACCTTGAAATTTTATTTTCTTCTGCCTTCCGTTGCACGAAAATATTACTGATGTTAATAATATTAAATAAAAATATTTTTTCATCGCCATTAACCTTAATAATTTTATTGCAGTAAATTTTAGTGCTTTTTATTCAAAATTATTAATAATTTTTTTTATTTCAGATAGTTTCTCATCAAGTAATTTTTGAGTTTTAGCCTCAACAATAAGTCTGAGATAAGGCTCTGTGTTTGATGGTCTGATGTTGAACCACCAATCATTGAATTCAATTCTGTATCCGTCGAAGTCGTAAAATGCTGTTGGCTTTTCAATGTCTGTGAAATGTTTTTTAACAGCATTCATAGCATTTAATTTGTTTTCCGTTCTAAAATTTATCTCACCCGAGTTAGCATATTTTACTATTTCATTAATAATTTGAGAAACAGATTTGCCCTGTTTTTTAAAATCACTAAAGGTTTTTAAAATAAGCAGACAAGCTAAAATTCCTGAGTCGGAGTAATAGAAATCGCGGAAATAATAATGCCCTGCAAGCTCGCCGCCAAACAAACCGTCAATTTCTCTTAATTTCAAAGCAGCATAGGCTCTTCCTACTCTCCACATATACATTTCACCTTTATTGGCTTTAATGTATTCTGTTACTGATTTTGATGTCCTGATATCCTGCAATACTTTTTCACCTCCTTTTTTAAGGAAATATTTCGATAAAACAGCTATCATTAAATCAGGAGAAATAAACTCACCTTTTTCATCAACAAAAGCAACACGGTCGGCATCTCCGTCAAAAATTACTCCTATGTCGTAATTATTTTTTTTAACTTCCTTTTTTAATTCAATAAGATTTTCCTGATTCAATGGATTTGCCTCGTGATTAGGAAAAGTTCCGTCAAGAGCTTTGTTAAGATAATTAATATTTTTATATAGAATTTCGTCTATTATTAAACCTGCCATGCCATTTGAACAGTCAACACAAATATTTAAATTCGAAATATCAGAGTAATAATTTTTAAGAAAATTTATGTATTCGTTTTTAATATCAAAATCAATAATCTTTCCTTTTTTATCAGATACTTTGATTTCTCTTTCTGAGATCATTTTTTCCAAATCGGAGAGACCTGTGTCGTAACCGACAGGAAGAGCATTAGCTTTTGAGATTTTAAGTCCGTTATATTCCTTTGGATTATGCGAGGCAGTTATCATTACAGATGCAGCAAAATTATATTTGGCTGTTGACCAATACACCATTGGAGTTGTAGAAATTCCTATGTTATAAACGTCTGAACCTGAGTCTGAAATCCCTTTTGTTAATGATTCAAATATCTCGTCTGAGGATATTCTTACATCTCTTCCAATAAGTATTTTTTTTGTGTTTAATAATTCAGATAAAAAATATCCTATTCTATAAACATCGTTTTTATCAAAATCTTTATTGTAAATTCCTCGTATGTCGTATGCTTTAAATGCTTTCATATAAGTTTTTTATTATTTTTACACAAAAATAATATTTAATAGATAATTTGAAATATTTCTATGCTTTTTATTCTTGTTATTAGATTTTGTTTTTAAGCGCTTTTTATGGAAATGATTAAAATATTATAAACAATGAATTTTTTTTTAAGGAATCTTATAATAATAAATTTAATAATTTTTGCTTTGTTAAATTCTTGTGTCAGCAATAAAAATATTCAGAAAAAAGATAATTTAACATCTGATACTCTTAATATTAAGCAATTAGAAAATACTAACCAAACACCTAAAAATGATGATAATTCAGCTCTTGTTTATAAAAATAAAATTTTTAAAAAAAATATAAAAACAGTATTGCTTTACAGGAAAGGCTGGGAACTTGCACCTCCGATAATCCGTTTAAACGAAAAATTAATCCTGTCGTTTGATGATTTAAATGCAGGAGTAAAAAATTATAAATATACTTTTATCCATTGCAATGCCGACTGGACTGAGTCGGATATTATGAAATCCGATTTTATTAATGGCTTTACCGAAGATGAAATTATTGATTATAGTTTTTCTTTTAATACCACACAATCATATACTCATTATAAGGTAACTTTTCCAAATGATAATATAAAAATAACAAAATCAGGAAATTATATTGTTAAAGTTTATGACCGGTATGAAGATGATGAAAATCTGGCATTTGTTTACAGGTTTATGGTTCTCGAGCCAAAAGTAAAGATTACGGCTAAAATTAAAAGAGCTACTTCTATTGAACAGAGGAATTATAAGCAGGAGGTTGATTTTAAGATTTTTAAAAATGGTTTTGATATTTCAAATGTTTACCAAAATTTAAAAGTTGTGATTATTAAAAATCAAAGATGGGATAATGCAATTACAGGATTGAAACCTCTTTTGATTAAAGGCGATGAGCTGGATTATAATTATGATAATGAAAATGTTTTTAATGGCGGTAACGAATTCAGACATTTTTCTATTAAAAGTCTCGAAGCTCAATCGGACAGAACCAAAAAAATTATTTATACCAATTCAGGTTATAATGTTTATTTATACGATGATAATATTAGACAATTTAAAATTTATTATTCTGATACCGACATAAACGGTAAAATGCTGATAAAAACCGAAGATTCACAAAATAGTGACACTGAAGCTGATTATGCTCACGTGCATTTTTCTTTAAAATATAATAATCAAAATACTTTTGGAAAATTTTATGTTATGGGTGCTTTAACAAATTGGACCTATTCTGATGAAGCAATCTTAAAATTTAATCCTGATAAAAAATTATATCAAACCTCACTATATCTTAAACAAGGATATTATGATTATAATTATGTTTTTTTGGAAGATGGTAAAAATGCAGGTGATGAAACATTTATTGAAGGTAATCATTATGAGACGGAAAACGATTATTATATTTTTGTTTATTATCGTGAAAATGGAGACCTTTACGACAGACTTATTGGCGCTGAAAAATTTAATTCAATAAATAATAATTAGATTTTAAATCTATAACATTGCAGGTATAATTTTTGTCCTTATTGCTCAATAATTTTTTTAATAAATAAATTATAATTATTAGAAACCGGATATTTTATCTCTGTTAGGGACTAATCCACAGTAGCTTGCTCCAAGGTTGTTCATTAGTAACTCTTCTTTAATTATTCATAATTTTAATCTGAAATTCAATAGAATTTTTAAAAATAATTCAAATTTTATTTGATAAATAAAGCATTTTGTTATATATTTATGAGCTATTAATACAAGTTGTCAACAACAACATTGTGAAACTTAACAATAAAAACATACAATCAAATGAAAAAATTAAAATCAAAATTAATAAAAGGTTTAGCAACAATTCTTTTAACAGGTGCAAGTATGTTTCCGGCAAAATCCCAAGATTTACATTGGAGAGTTCCTTATGTAGATATTTTTTCACAACCCAATGATACAAGTTTAATTTGGTATGGAAGCGGAGATGTTGATTCAAATAATATTGTAAATTGGGCTGATTATAATGCAATGAATTCTATTTCAAATGACATGTCAGACATTGACGGAGATGGAACTCCTTCAACACAAAATGATAAAAATATTTTATCTCAATTTTTAAATAATAATATTGATTATTTACCTTCTAATTTTGTTAAATCAGATTCAGCAGAAAGAAGAAATTGGTTAATTAAAATGTTAGCAATTGATAAAACAGATACAATTCAATATGAATTTCCAAATTTTATTTGTGGTAATTTTGCAAATAGATTACATTATCAATTTCATGGAGGAGACCCAAATGAATTTAAAGATTCAACAAATTCTGCTAATCTTTATTCAAAATATAAATTAAATTATGTTGGAAGATTTAATATTCCTGTTTATGAATTAAGAATAACAGGTCCACCAGGACATTCTATTAATGAAATCTTTTATGGACAAGATGATCCAACAAATTATAATTATGCTTTAATAGAACCACAAACAGATAAAATTTATAAATTTACAGATACATATGTTGGTAGTGGAGAAAAAACATTTCTTAATAATAACATTACATTTTATGATACTTATTATAATTATGACCATGAAAGTTACTCACAAGATTTTATTAGTTTTTATATTGATTCTTTAGGAAATGCAACAATGACTTATAAAAGACCTTGGTTAGTTTTATACAATCCAAATAAAGATAAAAATCCTCCTGAATTAGTAATTAATTCTCCGAGACAAGATTCTATTTATAATAATTTTAATATTAGTTTAGATT
>JAGGUV010000058.1 GCA_021158345.1 Bacteroidales bacterium | reverse complement strand
TCTATGCTCTATATATCGCTTTTGTCAGTATTATTTTTTCTGTATTATCGAAATTCATAAAAATAATATGTCAAAAATATTTAATACTTTGTAAAAGTATAATTATTACTTTAAATATCCAAATTATCTAATGGATTTTTTTTAGATGTTTATTTGTAACATATGTATAAATCTCTGTTGTTTTTGATGAACTATGAAAAAACTTTTCCATAGTTTAAAACTTTGGAAAAGTTGAGGTGTTTTTTGTTGAAGTATGAACCATAATCCAATATTTACCGGTTTCAATTTAAAAATTAAAAAACTGTATGCTTAGATGTTTTTAGGACGTTTTTATTCATTCTATTATTATTTTCTCAATATTTTCAATTGGTAACCAATCGCCCATCATATTCAGACTTGTCAATTTTAAATGATTCAATTTATTTAAAATCTTTTATTGTGATAAAAGCCAAATGTCTTTTACCTGAATTTTTTTTCAAGTCCTGTATTTAAAAATAATTTATCTTGATTTTGTTCATCAATTGCTTTATAATCAAGGCAAACTACATTGTTCATAATAATCAATTTAATTTTGAAATTGCATTACAAAAAAAGCAAACTGTATTCCGTCATAAAGACCATGAGAAATGATTAGCGGTAATAATCTGCGATATTTATAAAAGTAAAAACTCATAATTACACTTTTAAGTCCTATTGAAATTATTCCGGCAGTACCTTGGTATAAATGTATTACACCTATTAGTGTAGAAGCCAAAAAGATTACAGCAATATGCCAATTTTTGTTGTCATTTACATTCCACAAGCATTTTAGTAAAAACACTCTTGATAATTCTTCAAAAAGTGCAATGCCAATCCATAAAACAGGTCCAAACCAAATAATCATTAACAACGGATTATTGGCCAAATCTATCATTGCATCAATCAATTCAGTATTTGGCGGATTATGATTAGGTATCCACTGATAAAGTGTTGCTCTTTCTAAAAAGAACATTGCAAAATATATAACAGTTAAACCCATACCTGTTAAAACATCAAAAAACCAAATTCCTTTTCCTGAATTAAAAGTTTCTTTAAATGTGTCCTTTATCAAGTATTTGTTAAGAAACAAAATTAAAATACTTATTCCACTGCCAATAAGCAATGGATAAACTATCATATCAGTTGTCGAGAAACTTTCAGTTTGTGTCAGTCTATACCAAATCATTATAATATTGATTGGTAAAATTGCAATGCTGATTGATAATATATTTCGTAATGTTTTATTCATAATTTCCGGTTTCTCAAATGACCTGCAATAGTTTGGCAATGCGTAGTTTGGGATTTTAAAACTCCAAACTTTCGATTTAAAAATATGCTTATTAAATCTTTAACTTTAGCACTATCTGCCAAATGCACTATGTTATTTTTTGTTATTCTTTCGTACTTTTACTTTACTCTTTCGACAATTTATTTAAGTCTCTCATGATAATCTCAGTTTCTATAATTTAAAATTATAAAATTTGATCGGGATCTTGCTAACACTGTATATTTACGCTATAATTTTTTTGCTGTATCATAAGCATCTTTTATTGCATCTTGAGCATTCCCTGTTTTTTTAGCATCACCAATAACATGAACCCGAATATTATCTTTTAATTCGTTTTCTAAAGGATTAAAGCTTTTCATTCCTGTTGAAACAACAATCATATCAATATCATTAAATTGAATATCTTCTTCATTTCTTTTTGCATAAACTGTTCTTCCTGAGACCTTATTAATATGTGTATGATCGCTAAAAACAGTTCCTTTTTCTTTCATCATTTTTAAAGAGAGGGTTTTTGCAATCATTTCCATATCTTCGCCAAAGTCAGTTGTTCTTTTAACAATAATCACATGGTTATTAAGAGGTATTAATGCTGTTGCGATATCAACACCGATAAGACCTCCTCCGATTATCAGAATTTTTTTATTTTCCGGTAAATTTTCTTTAAGCAAGATTTCTGCCCAATAAAATTCATCTAATCCATCAATTTTAATTTCTTTGGGGATAGATCCAGTAGCAATAATTACTTCATCGTATTTATTAACCAAATCCTGTTTCTTTGCTTCTTTATAAATTACCTTAATATTATTATCTTCTATTTCTTTAACAAAATAAGGAATTAAGCTGCCCATTGATCTTTTATTAGGTGTAAGAGGAGCCAAAATAAATTGTCCGCCCAGTTTATCTTTTTCAAAAAGTGTTACATGGTGTCCTCTTTTCTTCAAGGTTAACGCTGCTTCCATTCCTGCCAAACCACCACCAACGACTGCAATATTTTTAGACTGTTTTGCTTTTTCAAAAACATCAATTTCTCTACCTACTTTTGGGTTTACAAGGCAACTAAGACCTTGTCCTGCTTTCACCCCACCAAGACAACCTTCGGCACAAGCAAGACAAGGACGAACATTTCCTGTAATTTGCTTATAATATTTTCCTATAAAATCAGGGTCGGCAACAAGTTCTCTTCCGATTGCAATGTAATCAGCCTTAAAATTATCAGTAAGGTTTTTAATATCTTCTTTTGAATTAACTTGGCCAACAAAAATTGTTGGGATATTCGCTTCATCTTTAATTTTTTTTGCAAATTCCCATGTTTTCCCTTTTGGCACAAACATATGTTGAAAATACCAGGGAGGTGTATTGCAAACTGTTCCAGCCGAAACATGAATTGCTTCAACTGATTTCTCTTTCAAAATCTTAGAAAATTTTATCATTTCCTCTAATTTTATACCATCAGGTATCATCTCATCTCCGCTGATTCTGATAATAATGGGCAAATTGGTTGCCTCTTTTACAGCATCTAAAACTTCTAAAGCAAAACGGATTCTGTTTTCAAAACTTCCGCCATATTCATCAGTTCTATCGTTCACTTTTGGCGAAATAAATTGAGCGACAAGATATCCATGTCCAAATTGAAGTTCAATAATATCAAAGCCTGCCTTTTCTGCACGTTTTGCAGCATCGGAAAATAAATTTATTGCATGTTTAATGTCATCTTTATTCATTTGTTTTGGAGATGCACCTCCCATTTCACAAGCTTTGCCAGTTGACGACAAGAAATAGTTTCCAGGGATTTTAGGGTTTGCCATTCTTCCGGGATGATTCAAATGGGCAATTACCTTAGTATCAAATTGGTGAATAACATCTGTCAGTTTTTTCAACCCTTCAAATTTGTCATCATTATCAATACCAATTTGTGTTGGGATTTCTCTCAGCCCTTTATCGATATACATTGGTTCGGGAGTAATTGCTCCAATAAATTTACTCCTTGCTTCGTAAAATTTAAGGTGTTTCTCAGTAACAACACCAGTTTTGTCGCTGTATCCTGTTTTAACAGGAGCGAAAATAAAATTGTTTTTTAATTGTAACATAAGAATTAGTTTTATAATTAAAAATTATTATTTGCTTTGCGTTATTCAATAATCATTGTATATTTATTAAATTCTATATTTTAAACTTAGCTTCCAAAATATTCATCTAACATCTTTATCATAATACTGAAATTATTCTCCAAATTATTCCTGCTAATCCAATCCCAAAACTTACAGATATTAAAGTAAGTAATATAGCTTTTTTAAGACCAAATTCTTTAATTAACATTCCAAAAGCATTAATACACGGAATTCCGACAGTAGCAGCAACCCCGAAAGTATAAATTTGAAGAGATGTTAAACTTGCTGATAAATTATTTCCTAAAGTTGAAATAAGCATGCCTCCCGTCAAATCTTTTTGCAGGAAACTAAAAACCAAAGGGATAACTGTAACCTCAGGTAAATTTAACCAGGTTGTAATAGCAGATAAAGGATCAATAAATAATTTTGTAATATCCAGTGCATCAAGAAGACCATATAACATACCTCCAAATATTAACAAAGGTATAACTATGTATATGAAATCTTTCATTCTAAGCCAACTTTTTACCAGTATATTTTTTAATAATGGTTTACGATATGGAGGCAGTTCAATAATTAAATAATTAACTTCGGGTTTAAAAATTTTCTTTGCTACTAATCCCCATATTACAGCTGCAAGGAGCAGAGTTAAAAATACATAAATTGCCAAAGAAACACTTCCATAATATCCTACAACTCCCATAATAATTGCTATTCTTGATGAACAGGGAACAAATGATAAAAAAGAAGCAGTATAAAGTTTTTCTTTTTTTGAAGACAAAACTCTGGTAGATGAAATTGCAGGAACAGTACACCCCAAGCCTAACATCAAAGGGATAAATGCTTTGCCTGGAAGATTTATTTTGTTCAATAAATTGGCGAAATGAATAATAAATCTTGTAAGAATACCAACATCTTCTATAAAGCCAAGAATAATATAAAAAAGCAAAACATAAGGCAGTGCCATGGAAATTCCAGCAGCAAGTCCGATTAATCCCTTGGACAATGAAACTTCCCATATTGTGTTGTTATTGATTTTTACCAAGGTTAGTAAATTATCCGTTGCAGCAGTTAAAATATTTTGCAGATAGCTTCCTAACAACAAAAGACCTCCAAAAAGCAGTATAAAAACAACAAAAGTGATTACAGGTCCCCAAATCTTGTGCAGTAAGTATTTATCTAATTTTTGACCTGGGGCTTTACTCGTTTTTTTTAAATGTTTTAAATGAGTTACTTGTCGTGCAATGTAAGATGCTGTACCGAATTTTGTTATTGTAATATCTCTTTTTATATTTGGATGATAATCTTTTATTTTATTACATATTAGTTTCAATTTATTCTGCTCTGTAATATATTTATAGAAATCATCATCCCGTTCCAAAATCCTAATAGCTATAAATCTTTTAGGGAGTTGCGAATCTTTAAGATATAAACTTAATTCCTGTATTGTTTCTTCTATATGATCGTCATAATGTATTTCAAAATCTGATTTTCTCCCATTTAAATGAATTGCTTCATCTATTAACTTTTTTATCCCTTTTTTAGTAACAGGATTAATTGAAATTACGGGTATATTTAGTATTGCCTCCAATTTGTGAGTATTTATAAAAATACTTTTTTTATTTGCTTCCTCAATAAAATTAAGAGCTAATACAACAGGGATTTGAGCTTCGATTATCTGGAGTAGAAGATATAAACTTTTATTCAGCGAAGTTGCATCTACAACTAAAATTACAACATCGTTTTTTTCATTAAACAAAGCTTTCTCAGCTACCTTTTCTTCTTCACTCGTATCACTTATTGAATAAATGCCTGGAGTATCAATAATGTTTAATTTTTTCCCATCAATAATTTTTGTTGATTGAGTTATTTCGACAGTTGTACCCGGATAATTTGAAATTATTACTTTTGAACCTACCAAAGCATTTAACAAAGATGATTTTCCAACATTAGGCTGTCCGATTAATATTACTCGTAAATCACTCATTTTAATAGACTTTTACCTCTTTTGCAATACTTTTATCAATAGCTACTTTTTTATTCCCTATACCAAGGATAATACAGTTTTGCAATATAGTTGATACAATAATTTTTTTACCGGGATATATATCCATACTTGCAAGGCGTTCAAATATATTATCTCCAATATTAAAGCCAATATCAGTAATGAAATATTCATATCCGGCATCTGAATTAAGTAAAGGGATACCTTGATTTTTATATGAATCAATCAATTTTAAATTTAAAATTACTTCTTCTGATATATAATGCTCTAGTATGTGAGCAATACTATGCGCCTTGGCTTCTGTTCTGTTTTCGATAAAATAATTTTCTATAACTATATGTTTTTTAAATATTTCTTCACCTTTAATTTTCCCTTTAGGAGTATATTTTATAGCCTTATCCGAAGAATTTTCAATCAATTCTTCAGAAATTAATTCTTCAATAGCATTTAAAACCGCTTTGTCAGGAGCAATTATTTTTTCAAATAATTCTTTTGGAAAAATTCCTTCCCCCTCTTCATAAAGTATCCTTAATATATCTTCTTTTATTATTTTTTGAATATCCATTATTAAGCATTAGTTGTTTTAATTTTATTACAGTTTTAATTGTGACATAAACTCTCGCACTAACATATTCTCACAATTAAATATTGTAGTTTTTATCTTATTTTGTTTGCTTTCATTAATCAATTTACTCGATAATGCTTTAAATTTATTATCAATGTCTTCAATTGTCATAGGTTCTCTTGGGTCTCCTTTGGGATATTCCAAATAAACTTTATATTTTTTGTTGTCTTTTGTTACAATCACAACTTGTGAAGGTTGTTTTTCAGGGAATATTTTTTCGAATTCTTTACTTGGTTCCCCTTTAATTTTATAAATAATATCTTTCAACAAAGGATCAGTTAATTTATCTTCATCAAAACTTTGTGTTGTAATTTTTCTATCAATAATAGCTCTTGCAATACAATATGGCAAACTATGGTCTGCTGTTTCACGGGAATTTATTTTATATTTATTTTTATCAAATAATATATCAACGGCTTTTGCCAAAGCTGTAACAGTAACTTCTTTTATGTCTACGGGTTTAATATCGTTTTCTATTACAATTTTTAATGCTGCAGTAATATGAGTATGAGTTAATGCTTCAGCAGGAAATGCTTTCATTCCACATTCTAATATTTTAAAAGGATTTCCTAAGTTTGACAAAAATTTTGATGTATCCCAACGAGGGCCTAAAACATCTATTAAGCCTTCTTTACCTTCAAAAATTTCTTCAGTTCCTGTATATCCTTTTTTTGCCATTATTGCAGCTAATACTCCTGACTGAACAGCCATAGGATCAACTGTGTTTTTCATCATTGTTAATTTGCCTGCTGTAGGACAACCAATGGTAAAATTATGCGATGCGCTAATACCAATTGCGTTTACCATTTCATCTTCAGTAAGATTGAGTAATTTTCCTGCTACCACAGGAGAAACAAATTGAGTTAAAGTTGCATGATGCCATTTTCTTTCCCGTACGCCAGGTACAGCAAATTCACACATCCTCATTTCAAATTCATAAGCCAAAACAATTGCTACAATAACATCTTTCATGCTGGCATTTACCATTTCACCGACAGATAAAGCCGCAGGAATAATATCTGATGGATGAGACGGATCTTCTTTCCAATAAATATCGTTAAAATCTAATGAGCGTATCATCAATGAGTTGACAAAACTTGCATTTATTGCAGGTATTTTGTCACCAAAGCCAATAATAGTTGCTTCGGGTTTTCCCCCGATATTTTTATAAATATCATGAATAATATTTACATCTTTTGTATGATACCCACCCAATGCACAGCCAACAGAATCGTATAAAAATCGTTTTACTTCATAAATAACATTTGAAGGTATATCTTCGTATTTAAGATTAATTGCAAATTTTGCTATTTTTCTTGAAATTGTTTCTTCCATAATTTTTTATTTTTAAAATTTAATATTTCGATTAATAATTATTTGTTACGACGAATAGGTCTTTTTAACGTGGCTTTTGTAAGCCTTTCAAGTTTCTTATTTAGAAAAGCATCCAAAGCATCTTTGGCTACAATTCCTCTTGCAAGATATAATTCTGCGTTTCTGTCATTTAAAACATTGAATGCATTTGGACCTGTGTTGCCAATAATGAAATACAATACTCCTTCGTTAACAAGATTAATTAATCCTGAATGATTATCATCGTGACCAGGATTAACTCTTGCTTCAGTTTTTTTGGTTTCGCTATCATAAATCAAATAATAAGGGGCTTCACCAAATCTTTTTGCAATTTTACCTTCTAAGGTGTTACTTTCAGTTGCTAATAATACTTTCATTTTATTTAATATTTAATGATTAACCAATTCTGTTTATGTTTTTAAAATAGCAGGCAAAACTTTGCCTCTGCTATGATCTGCCATTTCTTTAATGTGTGTTAATATTTCAGGAGAAATGGGGACTTGTTTTTCTTCAGGATTAAAAGCCACTCCTTTTAACCTTAGAATTTTCATGTAAAGTCTAAACGGTTCTTTTTCGCTGCGTGAAATAATCAAATTATCTGCACTCTTTTCTAATTGTTCAATTTCATCTTTTTTAGCAGATGTACTTACTGAAATGAGATAGGTTTTATCAGTATTGGTTTCTATTGTTTCTTTTATTTTTTTGAAAATCAAATCTCCATAAGTTGGTGAGAATAATAAAAGGTTTAATGCAGAGCAAAATATCAGGATTCCTGGATCTTTTTTGGATAATTTTGATGCTGCATAATTCAAAGCTTTTTCCCAAACCTCAGGTTTTATCAGGTTTGCACGAATCAATCTCTCATTTATTTCCTGATACTCCTGAATTTCAGTATCAAGTTGTATAAATATTATTTTTTCTTCATACTGTTTGATGTCTAACCCTGTAACATGTTTTATGCTCTCTTTAGCAAATTTCGAGTCAGGATATTGCAAAGACATAAAAATTACACTTCCGCCTTTTTTTAACCAGGCAGAAACAATAATTTCTCCAATAAGTGGTTTCCCTGAACCACCCGGACCTGTAATTACAGTGGTTGATTTAATAGGAAGTCCTTCGGAAAGTACATCATCAATCCAATTTATCCCTATTTTTAAAGTTTCCATCTTTACTTTATTACTTAATTAATTACTATACTTTAATGATTATTTCATCTGATATTAATTTTCACATAAAATCTTTCAGTTTTTTATATTTTTCTATTGTTATTGTTTCATAAGATGGATTATAAAGAAGTGCTGACGGATGTGTTAAGGGATAAACTTTTACCCCGTTAAAATCTAATAATTGTCCGTTAATGTTTTTAAAATTCATATTCTGATTGTCAGGGTTAGCATGGTATTTTAATAAAATCGAACGCGTGGCATAATGCCCCAAAGGAACAATTACTTCAGGCTTGATAATTGATATTTCATCATTTAAAAACCGGCTGCACGCTTCAATTTCATTGGCTTTAGGTTTGCGATTCTTAGGCAGAGTACATTTTACCAGGTTAGTCATAAAAACCATATTTCTGTCAATTTCCGCCTCATACAATAATTTATTAAACACCTTGCCTGAAGGTCCAACAAACATTTTGTTTTGAATGTCTTCTTTTGCACCAGGAGAAAGCGCAACAAACATAATATTGGCATTAACATTTCCTTCGCCAACAAGAGCATGTTTGCGGGTAGCATGCAATCCACATTTTTTGCATGACCTAATTTGATTATTAAGTGCATCTAATGATTTTTGCTTCTCTATGGAGCTAAAATTTTCCATTTCAAACAATATAAATACTATGATAATAATTTTCAATTATTTTATCATAATTTTCACGATAACTTTTTAATGCAGCAGGCAAGTAGTTTAAAATATCGCAGGCAGTTAATCCGTCACTACCTATGTCTTTTGTCGCTAAATCGCCGGCGTAACCATGCATAAAAACTCCCGTTTGCACAGCATTATTTATTGAAAATCCGAGACCAAACATTGCAGCAATGGTTCCTGTCAACACATCACCGCTTCCGGCTGTTGCCATGCCCGCGTTACCACTCAGGTTTACAAATACACTTTTATCGGGATAACCAATTAACGAATGTGCTCCTTTTAAAACAATGGTAGCATTAAGTTCAGATGCTGTTTTCTGAAGAATATTAATTTTATCATTAGAAATTTCTTCGGTATTGAAATTTGTTATTCTTGCCATTTCTCCCAAGTGAGGTGTTAAAATTGTTGTAGCCTGACGATTTTTTATGCAATTCAAATCTTTAGAAATAGCGGTTATACCGTCACCATCAATCAGCAAAGGT
>JAGGUV010000164.1 GCA_021158345.1 Bacteroidales bacterium | reverse complement strand
AGCATATGGATTGGATTATAACTGGAACATCCAAGGATTTGTAACCTCATCAAAAGGAGAAACAATTAGCTTATCAGCAATACAAGATGTAGAAAGAACAGCTAAACAAGGTACTCTAAAAGTTGAGAAATCAGATTCTAAATCAGCAAAAGCATTTGAGGCTAAAGGCTTATTAGGATTCAATGTATTCGGTAATGGTATACAGATTAACGAAAATATAGTAATGGCAGATTCTTGTATAATTATGCCAACATTAAATGGAATATATACATATTGGGTAACCGCAGTATATGATGCTTGTGAATCAGTACCTTCAAATGAAGTTATAGTAGATTTCAATTTAGGCATCAATAAAGAGGATGCTATGGTAAGCATATATCCAAACCCTGCAACAGACGTACTAAACATAAAACTAAGCAATGATATTAAAGAAATCAAAGTTTATAATTATGTAGGTCAGGTTGTTTATGGAAGAAATGTAGAATCATCTGATTCAGTAATTAAGCTAAATACATCTAATTATAATACAGGAACATATTTAATACAATTTACTACAGAAGATGGTAAAACAATTACTAAAAAAGTAGTAATAATTAGATAATCATTAAATTGAATATAACAGAAAAAAAGGCGACAAAACTGTCGCCTTTTTTTATTTATAAAAATTTTATCTTTGCAAAAATTCATAAAAGGATTCCTATAAAAATAATGATTTCAATAAACAATATATCAATACAATTTGGAGGTGAGTATTTATTTAAGGATATATCGTTTAATATTAATGATAAAGACAGAATTGGTTTAGTTGGTAAAAATGGTGCGGGAAAAACTACATTAATGAAATTAATAGCCTCGCATATTAAACCTGATGAAGGGAATATTTCATATCCTTCGGATTTTAAAATAGGTTATTTGCCACAGGAAATGGATTTAAGAAGTGATAAAACAATTTTTAATGAAGCATTATCTGCTTTTTCTGAAGCTCTGGTCCTGAAAAATAATATTGATACATTAACGTATTTAATATCTAAACGTAAAGATTTTAAGTCTGAGGAATATCTTAAATTAATAACAAAGTTAAATGAAGTAAATGATAGATTTTTATTAATTGGCGGGAATACAATGGAGCCTGAAACTGAAAAAATACTGAAAGGTTTAGGCTTTACAAAAGAAGAATTCAACAGAAATGTTGAAGAGCTTAGTGGAGGATGGAAAATGAGAATTGTTCTTGCTAAAATATTATTGAAAAATCCCGATGTTATTTTATTGGATGAACCTACTAATCATCTTGATATTGAGTCGATACAATGGTTAGAAGGATTTTTAAAAAATTATAAAGGAGCTGTAATTTTAGTATCACACGACAGAATATTTTTAGATAATATTACCAATCGTACTATTGAGATTAGTCTTGGTAGTATACATAATTATAAGGTATCATATTCTGAATATGAAAAATTAAGAGCTTTGCAATACGAGCAGCAATTGGCTGCATATAATAATCAGCAAAAGCAGATAAATGAAACAGAAAAATTTATCAGCAGGTTTAGATATCAGGCTACTAAAGCAAAACAGGTTCAATCGAAGATTAAAATATTAAAAAAGATTGATAGAATTCAGGTTGACAAAATAGATAAAACTGCTGTGCATTTTAGTTTTCCAGAAGTACAGAATTCAGGAAGTATTGTTGTATCAGCAGAAAAATTGTCAAAAAGTTTCGGTGAAAAAAAAGTTTTAAATAATCTTGACTTTGTTATACGAAGAGGTGATTTTGTTGCTTTTGTAGGGAAAAATGGTGAAGGTAAATCTACATTATCCAAAATTATTACAGGCAGGTTAGATTATAAGGGTGATTTAAAAATCGGTCATAATGTTAAAATAGGTTATTATGCTCAGGACTCGGCAAAAAGCCTCGACCAAAACAAAACTGTTTTTGAAACTATTGATGATATTGCTGTTGGGGACATTAGGACTAAAATAAGGAATATTCTCGGTGGTTTTTTATTTAGTAATGATGCCATTGATAAAAAAGTTAGCGTACTCTCAGGAGGTGAAAAATCAAGATTAGCTCTTGCCAAATTATTACTTACTCCTGTTAATTTTATGGTTTTAGATGAGCCTACCAATCATCTTGATATGCAGACAAAAGATATACTTAAAAAAGCATTGTTGCAGTATAAAGGAACTTTAATTATTGTTTCCCATGACAGGGATTTTCTTCACGGGCTTTGTACAAAGGTTTTTGAGTTTAAAAATCATGTAATTAATAAATATGAAGGTGATATTTTTGAATTTATTGAACATAAGAAAATTAAATCTTTAAAGGAATTAGAGGGAAAGAAAGTTTTTAATTCTTTTGTGAGTACAGATAAGAAGTCGGAGAATAAAGTTAGATATGAAAAGAAAAAAGAATTGGATAGGAATATCCGCAGGATAAAAAATAAATTAAAGAGTTGTGAAAATAAAATTGAAGAGCTTGAAAAAAAGTTGAAAGCTTATGATGATATTCTTGCCGATCCTCAATCGTTTAAAGATAATATTAATATTGTTTTTGATGATTATAATAAAATTAAAGTAAAATTAGATTTTGAAATGCAAAGATGGGAAGATTTAAGCATTGAATTAGAAAATCAAGAAAATTAATCTTCTCTATCCATAAGTTTGTCAGTAAGAGATTTTAAAATAGCTTTTCTTTTATTATCAATATTTATTGCATCAAGACATTTAAGAGCTTTATCATAATATTTTTGCATAGTTTTTTCTGTATGCACATCCACTTTTAGTTCAGAATAAATATTTTTTATCAGTTTAATTTTTTTATCAACACTTAAATTATTGTCATTAAAATAATTATTCAACTCCTGAGACGTTTTATTATCAGCTAAATCAAAAGCTTTCAAATAAAGGAATGTTTTTTTATTTGTAATGATGTCGTTACCTATTTTTTTACCGAATTTTTTTTCATTGCCAAAACAATCGAGCAAATCGTCTTTCAACTGAAAAGCAATGCCTGTGTTAATTCCGAAATCATAAATAAGCTCAGAATCTTTTTTATCAGCTTTAGCAATGATAGCACCAATTTTTAAACTTGCAGCAAGAAGAACAGCAGTTTTTAAGTGAATCATTTCAATATAATTCTCAAGAGATATATTAATATTATTTTCGAAATTCATATCATATTGTTGACCCTCGCATACCTGAATAGCAGTTTTATTAAAGACTTCAAGGACATCAGGAAGAATGTCTTTATTAATTTTTAGCATATATTCATAAGCCAAGGCGAACATAGTATCGCCGGAGAGTATAGCACGGTTAGAATTCCATTTTTTATAAACAGTAGGTCTGCCTCTTCTTATGGGAGATTTATCCATAATATCGTCGTGCAAAAGAGTGAAATTATGAAAAAGCTCAATGGCCAGAGCAGGCGAAACAGCATCCTGAATATTGCCGTTGAACATATCGCAAGCCATGATTAAAAAACTTGGTCTTAACCTTTTACCACCTGAAGAAAGGCTGTAATTTACAGGCTCGTATAATTCGGCAGGTTTGTTTAAAAATTTATTTGAAATAATTGCATTATTAATTATTTCCTGAATTTCTTTTAATGAAAGCATTATTATTTTATTAAGTCTAACAGATAATTTCCATAACCGCTTTTAACCAATGGCTGAGCAATTTTTTCCAATTGTTCTTTGCTGATAAATTTCATTCTGTAAGCCACTTCTTCGATACATCCGATTTGAAGTCCCTGTCGTTCCTCAATAACTTGAACAAATTGTGAAGCTTGAAGTAAAGAAGTAAAAGTTCCTGTGTCAAGCCAGGCAGTACCTCTGCTGAAAATTCCCACTTTTAGTTTTTTTATTTTAAGATAGTGTTTGTTTACATCAGTGATTTCGTATTCACCCCTTGCACTTGGTTTAAGATTTTTAGCAACATCAACTACAGAGTTATCGTAGAAATATAAACCAGGGACAGCAAAATTTGATTTTGGGTGTTCAGGTTTTTCTTCAATAGAAATTGCATTTTTGTTTTCATCAAATTCTACTACACCGTATCTTTTAGGGTCAGAAACATGATAGGCAAAAACAACACCTCCGTTAGGGTTGCTATTTTCGAGTAAAAGTTCTTGTAAACCGGTGCTGTAGAAAATATTATCGCCTAATATTAAAGCAACTTTATCGTTTCCAATAAATTTTTCGCCAATAACAAAGGCCTGTGCTAATCCATTTGGCACCTCTTGAACAGCATATTTAAAGGAACAGCCAAGCTTTGAGCCGTCGCCTAAGAGTTTTTCAAAAAATGGTAAATCATGAGGTGTTGAGATTATTAATATTTCTTTAATGTTTGCCATCATTAAAACCGAAAGAGGGTAATATATCATAGGTTTATTATATATTGGCATTAGTTGTTTGCTGACTGCTAATGTCAGGGGGTGTAATCTTGTCCCTGAGCCTCCTGCGAGTATTATTCCTTTCATGTGTTTGAAATTTTATAATTTATAATTAAAAAAGCTATCACAAAATTTATGCAATCGTTTTGCTTTAGAATAAATTCTATTAAAAAAATATTTATATCAAAAATAAGATTTTTTTCTAATAATTTTATATAAATTAATCTTTTTTAACATCAAGTTCATCAAGTTCAATATCTTCTTCTTCATCAAAAATTTCAAGAAGTGGTTCTTTAAATGTTTTAGTAGTAATTTTTTTATCTAAACTTAATAGTAATGAAGGCAGCAAAATTAAATTACATAAAACAGCAATAAAAAGAGTAAAAGGAATTAAAAATCCAATAGCCTGAGTGCCTCCAAAATCGGAGAAGATAAATATACCAAAGCCTAAAATTAAAACTATCGAAGAATATATCATACTATAGCTTGTTTCGTTTAGAGCCAGGATAACAGATTTTTTAATGTTCCAATCATTAAGTTTAAGCTGGAACCTGTATCTCGACAGAAAATGAATTGCATTGTCAACAGATATTCCAAGAGCAACGCTAAAGATAAGTATTGTTGAAGGTTTTATGGATATAGCAACAAAACCCATAAGTGCAGCAGTAAGTAATTGAGGTAAAATGTTGGGTATAAATGATATACTAATCATTTTAGCAGATGAAAATAATAATGTCATCAGCAATGTAATAATTAATATTGCAAGTAAAAGACTTTGTATCAGGTTTTTAATCATATAATTTGTGCCTTTTAAAAATACAATACTTGTGCCTGTCATGGTTACATCATATTTTTTAGGGTTAAAGATAGAGTCAATTTCGGGTCTTAATTCATCTTTTATTTTTTGTATTTCGGTTGTCCCGATATTAGCCATTTGTATGCTTATTCTGGTTACTCTGAGATTAGTATCCACAAAAGAACTGAGAATAGTTTTTTTATTATTTTTTTGTTTGGGCAGATATGAAAGAATAAAATTTTTCTCCTGACTGTTAGGCAGGGAATACATAGATGTATCACCATTATAAAAAGCTTGTTTTGCTGTTTTTGCAACTTCTACAATAGACAATGGTTTTGAAAATTCAGGATATTTTGAGAGTATTTTTTGTAGTTTTTCAATTTTTTTCAAAGTTGATAAGCGCATAACACCTTTATCTTTTTTTGTGTCTATAGAAATTTCAAATGGCAAAATGCCTTTTACCTGATTCTGAAAAAATACTAAATCTTTATATAATTCACTTTTAGTAGAAATATCGTCAACAATTTTACCCGTTGTCTTTAGTTTTGTAACACCATAAATGCCAATTAATGCAAGACAAATACTTACAATATATATTTTCGTTCTGTGATAAAGAATAAGATTTGTTATTTTTTCAATAATATAATTTGTTTTAGCATTGTCTAAGTGTTTAGTATGCTTAAATTCAGGCGGTTTAAAATAGCTGTTAAAAATAGGGATAAGAAGTAAAGTAAGAATATAAATTACAATAATATTAATGGTTGCAACAATACCAAATTCTACAAGAATTTTGTTTCTGGTAATAATAAAAGCAGCAAAACCGGCAGCAGTAGTTAAATTTGTCAATAATGTTGTTGGACCTACTCTGCTAATTGTCCTTGAGAGAGCTTTTACTTTGTTGCCATGAGTTTTATATTCGAGATGATATTTGTTGATAAGAAAAATGCAGTTTTCAACTCCTATAATTATTATTAGTGGAGGTATAATGCCTGTTAAAAAGGTTATTTTGTAGCCGAGTAAAACAATAGTACCCATAGCCCATATTACACAGATAATTACAATGATGATTGAAGGTAAGACAGATTTGAATGATCTGAAAAATAAAAATAAAACAAGAGTAGCAATTAACAGCGCAAGAACAACAAAAAGTATTAATTCGTATTTAATTTTTTTAGACGTTATTGTTCTGATATATGGTAAACCGGAATAATGTAATTTAACATTGTATTTGTTACCGAATGTTTCAGCAGTTGTTTTTATTTTATTTATTAATTTTATTCTATTTTTATTATTAATAAATTTTTTGTCAAGGGTTATAGCCATTATTGTTGAGCTGTTCTTTTTATTAAAAATTAGACCATCGTATAATGGTAATGATAAAATTTTTTGTTTTATTTTGTTTACTTCTTCCTGTGTCTTAGGCTTTTGAGGTATTATGTTTTCAAAATCAAATTTTTTTAAACTGTCGTTTTTTATTAAAGTATAAATTTTAGCAATAGAAACGATTTCCTGAACTCCCTGTATTTTTTTTATTTTGTATGTTAAATTATACCAATCATTATATTTATTAAGCTTGAAAATATTTTTATCCTGTATCCCGATAAAAAGTACTGTTCCATCTTCTCCGAATGTATTTTTAAATTTTTTATAATTAATAAAAGTAGAATCTGTTTCAGGCAGCATTTGAGCCATTTCGTACGAAAGCTCGATGTCTAAAGCTTTATACCCCATAAAGATTGTTATCAATGCAATTGATATTATTATCCCGAGTCGTTGTCTTAATATGAATCTGACAATATATTTAAACATATAAAAGAAATTTGTTTATTATTGTAATAATAATTAGCGTGTAAAAATAATGATTGTTAGTTTATAAAAGAATAAAAGATGAATTTTTTTCATTTTAATTATAAACAAATTTTAATTTTGATAAGATTTAAAAATTTTTAAGAGATTTAATAATAAGATAAATGAATATAAAGAAGGTCCTTTTTATTGACAGTACACATAAGGTTTTAAGAGATGAACTTATAGAGTTAGGGTTTCAAACAGATTATTTTCCTGATTATTCAAAAAAAGAATATGAAAATATTATAGAAGATTATTTTGGGATAATAGTAAGAAGTAAAATTAAAATTGATAAAAATTTTATTGATAAGGGGAAAAAATTAAAATTTATTGCAAGAGTAGGAGCAGGGCTTGAAAATATTGATGTAAAATATGCTGAATCAAAAGGTATAAAATGTTTTAATTCTCCTGAAGGAAACAGAGATTCCGTGGGAGAGCATGCTCTTGGAATGTTGCTTTCGCTGTTGAATAATTTAAACAGGGCTGATAAAGAAGTAAGGCAGGGCATTTGGCGAAGACGTGAAAATTGGGGCGTTGAAATTAAAGGCAAAACTGTTGGGATTATTGGTTATGGAAATATGGGCGGAGCTTTTGCTCAACGTTTACAAGGATTTCAGGCTAATGTTATTGCATATGATAAATATAAATTTAATTATTCGGATAAATATGTTTGTGAAAAATCTTTGCAAGAAGTTTTCGAACAAACAGATATTCTTAGCATTCATGTCCCTTTAACTGACGAAACGCTTTATATGATTAATGATGAGTTTATTAATAAATTTAAAAAAAATATTTACATCATAAATACTGCACGCGGCAAAGTTTTAAAAACTGATGACCTTGTTAAAAATATTAAATCCGGAAAAGTTTTAGGTGCTGCTCTTGATGTTCTTGAATATGAGAAATTATCATTTGAGAATATTAATAAACAGGATTTACCTTATTCTTTTCAATATCTTGCTAATTCTGAAAAAGTAGTTCTTTCTCCTCATATCGCAGGCTGGACTTATGAGTCAAATTATAAATTGTCGAAATTTATTGTCGATAAAATTAAAGCTTATTTTAAACTTTAGAAATTAATTTTGCCTGGATATTTTTAAAAATATTCTGCTTGCTTTATTTAACAGAAAATAAGATGATTAACCATTAAATTCGTGGTAGTACCAATTTTTTTAATAATACCTGTCTCTGAAATCTTTCTTTTTTTCTAATTTCAAGTCTTTGAGTAAAGGCGATTTTGCACTGATTGTAAAGTTCCAGCTTTTCATATTTCCATAAGGTATCCAGTTAAATCGCATCTCCCAGCAATGTAGGTCTCTGTAAAAATTTAGTGAAGTGTAACTTATTTCATTATTAATAAAATCATATCCTGACCTTAAACCGATTTTCCATTTATCTGTTATGTTAATGTTGCCGTTAAAGCTCAAAGTTTGGATAATGTCGCCCTTCATTTTATCTTCTAAAGGAATGTATTTGTTAATATATCTGAAATTATAATTTAAACTCAAATTCCATGGATTATCCCAATCAATGTATTCGCCGGGATTTGCTTTAATTTCTTTTAATTCTTCGGAGCTGCCTTCAATAGAAGTTTTTTTCTTTTTAAAATCATTTGAGTTTAATCTTAAACTTAATCCAAAATTCCATGCAGAATTTGTATGTCTGAAAAGGCGTTTATTTTCATTCCATTCAAATTTGTTGAGGTTATGTGTTCCTGTTGAGTCCAGCACATAAGGATCCCAAACACTGGAATAAGTGATATTTAGTTTTTTAAAAAGTTTTGTACGGCCTGATATTGATAAAGGCGCCCAATTTAAAGAGTCTGCTGCTAAATTATAAGATGTAGAGAAAGAGAGATTATCTATGAGTACAATTTTTTTTGTGCCTGTTATTGTATCTTTTCTATTTCTGATTTTCATCTCAAGATTATTGGTGATGTTGAAATTTACCTGACCTGATTTGCCTTGTTGCGGGCTGCCATAAATTTCGCTTTCATAAAGAGAATATCTTCGTGTTTTGCCAAGTGTGTCTATTTGTACATCTTTATAATATCCCCATTTATCTTCACCAAAATCAGGTCTGTATGAAAATCCTACCGATGGTGAGAATATATGACGGATAGCTCGAACAGGAGATTTTTTACCAAAATTGAACATACCGTAAATTCTTGTGTTTATTGATGATGAATAAGAAAAATCCCTTACAGCTTTAAATCCGGCTATAGTATCTTTTTTTATATACCCAAATGTTGTAACACCGTTATTTGTAATTGAATCATTTACCCAGGTTTGCTCTATTCTTTTTGAATACCATCTTTCTGTAAAATTTATCGAATTGCTTACATTAAAATATTTTAGTATTTTAAATGTGCTTTGAATAGGAATAGAATGTTTTACTCCATTACGAAATTTTGAAAAGAAGTTGTCTTTTAAAAATGAAGTGTCTATAGTTGAAATTGTATTTTCAGTATTCATTGTATATCCCACACTAATATTATCGTACCATTTAAGTTGACCGACTTTATTTTTTTTTCTGAAAGGATAGAATCTGTTAGCAGAGAAAGTTATTTTAGGAACTGTCATGTCAATGGTTTTTGTAATAATGTTTTGACTATGCGACATATTAGCTGTGAAATGATAATTTGAACCTATATTAGCCTGATATGCAATACTTGATGAAAATGTATTTGATAAATAATCGTTTGCACTAACAGGATTGTATTTAGTGTATTTCCCGCTTACAATGTTTACATTAGCAGAAAATTTGCTGTTAGGTCTGCATTTCGGGTCTTGAGTGTGAGACCATCTAATTCTAAAATCTCTGTTTTTTGTATATGATGGTGTATCTTTGTCGCCTGTAACATTTATTGCATATTGAAAACTAAATTGTCCATTATATTTATAACGTTTTTTGTATCTTAAAGTAGGCTTTAATGCCCAGCTTCCCCTTGAATAAATATCTCCGCGTAAAGTGAAATCCAGATAATCGTTAATGCCAAAGTAATAGCCTCCGTTTTCAAGGTAAAAGCCTCTGTTTGCCGATTCTCCGAAAGTTGGGAGTAAAATCCCTGATGTTTGACCTTTAAAAACCGGAAACCAGCCAAATGGCAAAAATAATGGAATGGGTACATCTTCTATAACCATATATACAGGACCTGTAACTATTTTATTTTTTGGTATTACCTTAGCTTTTAAATATCTGAATTCATAATGAGGATGTTCTTTGTCACAGGTAGTATAACTCCCGTGTTTAATATTCATTACATTATCTTTTTGTTTTTTTACTGTTTCACCATGCAAATATCCTTCACCTTCCTGAGATATTACTTTTTTTACTAAACCTTTTTTTGTTTCGTAATTATATTTTATGGTTTCAGATTTAAAGTTTTGCTCCCCGTCGTTAAAAATTGGTCTGCCAATTTTTCTGTTATTTGAATCTAATACACCTTTTGCATAGATTAGCGTTTTGTTGAAATCTATATCTATGTATGCAGATTCTAATTTTGTTGTTTCGTAATTTATTTCAGCATCGCCATACATATATGCTTTTTTCTTGCTGATATTGAATATTATTGAATCTTTTGATTTATAATGTACCTTTGACTTTATACCTATTTTTTTAGCAATTGCTGATGTGTCTATTGTTGATGTGTCTGTTATTAATGTATCAATGTAAAATGATAAGCTGTCATTTTTTATTTGTGAAATAGTGTCCTGAGAAATAGCTATTTCATAAATTAATAATGAAAAAATAATGATAAAACAGCGCTTTATAATATATTTTATTTTTATTGACAATATTTTAATTGATTAAATATGTTATTTTTGCTATAATTTGTAAAAATAAGATAAAAATTATTATTTTAAAAAAGGTCTCAAAAGTAATTAAAAAAAATTGTATTAATGAAACGTCGGATATTGATTTTTGGTATTATTTTTATTTCTCTAATAACAGTATTTGATGCGGTAGCCCAAAGAAATGGCAGACTTACTAAAGTTGTGATAGATGCAGGCCATGGGGGAAAAGACCCCGGAGCTATAGGTAAATATTCTAAAGAGAAAGACATTGCTCTTGCCATTGCCTTAAAAACAGGTGCTTATATTGAAAAGGAATTCAAGGATGTTGAGGTTATCTATACACGAAAAACTGACAGATTTGTTGAATTGTATAAAAGAGCTGAAATTGCTAATAAAGCAAATGCCGACCTTTTTATTTCTATTCATTGTAATGCCAATGATAATAAAAGGGTTCATGGTGCTGCTACTTATGTTATGGGTCTGCATAAGAATAATGCCAATCTTGCTGTTGCTAAAAAGGAGAATGCTGCTATATTAAAAGAGAATAACTTAGATAAATATCAGGGCTTTGACCCTAATGATGCAGATGCTAATATTATTTTTTCTTTGTACCAAAGTGCATATTTGAATGAAAGTTTGGAATTTGCTTCAATAATACAAAAACAATTTAAAAATAGACTTGGTTTAAAAGATAATGGCGTGCGTCAGGCTGGTTTTTGGGTTTTATATAAAACTGCTATGCCAGGTGTTTTAATAGAAACTGCTTTTATCAGTAATCCTAAAGAAGAAAAATTCTTAAGGTCTAAAAAAAATCAAACTTATATTGCTTCCGCTATTTACAGGGCTTTTAAACAATACAAACATAAAGTTGATAAAGATTATTCTAATCAATTGAAACTGAGTAAAATTCATAAAAATCCGGATATTGAGTTTAGAGTACAGTTTGCAAGTTATAAAAAATCAAAATCTAAAAATTATAGAAAATTTAAAGGAATAAAAAATGTTGTGGAATATTATCACAATGGGATGTATAAATATACATCAGGACATCTAAAGACATATTCAGATGCTGTTAAGTATCAGAAGAATTTAAAAAAGAAAGGGTTTAAGGATACATTTATTGTAGCTTTTAACAAGGGAAAAAGAATTTCAGTGAAAAAAGCTCTTGACCTTATTGAAAAAATAAATTAGTTTTGTAAAATTAAAAAATTAAATGTTTTGAAAATATCTAGAGAATATAAAGTCGGATTGCTTTTTGTTGCAGCATTTTTAATAGTTTTTTTTGGGATTAATTATTTAAAAGGTGCTGACATCTTTAATAAACAAAATAAATATTTTGCAGAATATGACAGAGTTGACGGTTTAGTGCCTGCAAATCCTGTTTTTATTAACGGCTTGAAAGTAGGACAGGTTTCTAATTTGTATTTCTCCCCTGACGGCTCAATGAAAATTATTGTGGAATATTCTATTGACAGTGATATAAAAATTCCTGATAATTCTGTTGCCATGATTTTTAGCTCCGACCTTATGGGCTCAAAAGCTGTAAATTTAATCCTTGGAAACTCCAATAATATCTGTGTTGAAGGCGACACTTTAAACTCTGATATTGAAGGAAGTATTAAAGATGAAGTTAATAAGCAGGTGCAGCCCATAAAAAAGAAAGCAGAAAGTCTTTTGCTTTCTATGGATACTATGGTTACTATTATTCAAAGCGTTTTTAATGAAACTACCCGTAAAAATCTTAGCCGCAGTTTCGAAAATATCAAATACACTGTTAATTATTTGAAAAGTACTTCTTATAATATTGACACATTAGTATCAACGCAAAAAAATAGACTCGCTAATATTATTTCAAATTTAGAGGATATTACTCAAAATATTAATAATAATAAAGGAAAAATTAATAATGCAATTAGTAATTTTTCTTCTTTATCTGATACAATTGCTAATATTAATTTTGCAAAAACATTAAAAAATACTAATGATGCACTTATTAAAGTTTCATCAGTGGTAGATAAAATTGAAAAAGGCGAAGGTACTCTTGGATTGCTGATAAATGATGAAACATTGTTTAAAGACTTGCAAACTTCTTCATCTGAACTTAATTTGTTGATTAAGGATATGAGACTTAATCCCGAAAGATATGTTCATTTTTCAGTTTTTGGCAGAAGTGCTAAGAAAAACAAATATGTACAGCCTGTAAAGGATAGTCTTAAATAATTAATTACAAAATAAATTTTTAAATAAGAATGAATAATAATATCTATAGTGTAATTACAGGAACGGGAAGTTATATCCCAACAAAATGTGTTAGAAATGATGATTTTCTTTCTAATGAATTTTATGGTGCTGACGGCAAGAAACTTGAAAAAACAAACAGGGAGATAATTGACAAATTTTTGGAAATTACTGCTATTACTGAAAGACGTTATGTTACTGACGATTTATTAACTTCCGATATTGCATATTTTTCTGCTGTTAATGCTATTGAGGATGCAAATATTGATAAAGAAGAATTAGATTATATTATTGTAGCTCATAATTTTGGCGATGTAAAAAAAGATAATAAATATTTAGATATTGTGCCCAGCTTAGCAGCCCGTGTAAAATATAAATTAAAAATTAAAAATCCTAATACAGTAGCTTATGATTTGCCTTTTGGTTGTCCCGGCTGGTTACAAGCTGTTATTCAGGCTGATTATTATTTAAAATCAGGCGATGCACATAAAATACTTGTTATTGGTGCTGATATATTATCCAGAGTCTCCGACCCACACGACAGAGACAGTATGTTGTATGCCGATGGCGCAGGAGCCGTTATTCTCGAAGCCAAAAAAAGTGATACTCCTATTGGAATTCTTGCTCATAAAACTCGTTCCGATACTCTTTTATATTCAAATATGCTTTATATGGGTAAATCTTATAATCCTGATATAAAAGATAATAATAATTTTTTTCTTAAAATGAATGGTAGAAAACTCTATCAATATGCACTCGAAAAAGTTCCGCAAGCAATAAAAGACAGCCTTGATAAGTGTAATATTAATCTTAGTGAAATAAAAAAAATATTTATTCATCAAGCTAATGGCAAAATGGATGAGGCAATAGTAAAAAGACTTTATAAACTCTATGATATATTAAAAGTGCCTGAAAATATTATGCCTATGTCTATTGCATTATTAGGCAATTCGTCAGTAGCCACTATTCCTACTTTGCTTGATCTTATTTTAAAGAATAAGATAAAAGGACACAAAATTATAAAAGATGATATTATTGTTTTTGCTTCTGTTGGTGCAGGAATGAATATCAATGCAATGGTTTATAAAATGTAATATAATTTTGCTTGTGATGTTGTGGAGTGAATAAATGTTAATTTATAACCAACGAAAAAAAACGGGAAAATAGTCATTTGCAAAATAGAGAATATAAATGCTTTTTTAATTACGCCTGAGCATTGTTTTCTATTTCTCTTTTGTAAAAATATCATCTTTATTTTTAGGTCTGAGGTCTTGTAGCCACATAAAACCTTTTAATAAAATATCTTTTGGCGAAAGGTCTTTTTCAGGATAAAGATCTGCTTCGGGATTTTCAAAATATTTTATCTCTTGCACTTTGCTATCAGAAAGTAATATTGTCATTTTACTTGATACGGATTTATTAACTCCTATTAATGTGCCGTCTTCTTCTCTTACAAAATATATTGTTTGGGAGTTCCCCATAACATTAATTTTATTTATTTTATTATTGTTAAAGAATGCTTTCATATTTTTCCCTTTTATCTGATTATATTTCATAGTGTCATCTTGTGAAACAATAAGAGCTGAATTGTAAAGCGACATGTTTTTTATCTCCTTGTCAGCAACTTTCAGAGTAATTGAATCAGCAGTAATTTGATTTTCTTCTGTCCATAAAACAGGCTCATGATATAATGTAATTGTTGAATCCTCGATTTTATATGACATAGAATCACATTTTCCCTGAATATCTTTGCTGAAAAATCTTAATTTATTATAAGCAAAAAAATATTTGGTTTTTTTTGTGCTGTCGAGAATTGATTTTAGCGTGTCAGCATGAAGAAATAATGAATCATTATTGTATAAAATTGCTATAGCTTTATCAGTAATAAAATTATATCTTAATGAATCATTGAAATATAAATAATTTCCTTTGAGAATAATTTTTTGGACAGTGTCTTTTAATATTATATTTTGATAAGCTTTACCGATTTTATTTATGTTATCAAAAAATATACTATCCGCTTTTATTGAATGCGCCTTTTTTTTGATACAAGCATTTTTTTTAAGTAGGGTTTTTTCAGTATTTGTGTTATACCAGCCGTCTTCGCAATATATGTCATTGCCCTCTCCTATAAGTGTTGATGGACCTAGAATATAAACGATTTTTGATATTGTGTTGTATTTTAAGGTGTCGGAATTTAAAATGTAATCAGAGCTTTTTACTATGACATTTTTTTTAAAATAAAATTCTTTTTCATTTGTATGATAATATCCTTTTATGCTTGTCAACTCATTTTTTCCGTCAATAATTTTTCCGCCATTATAATAATTGGCAATTTTTGTATTTCTGTCAAAGTATAAATCATCAGTAAAAAGTGTGGCTCTATTGTCTATTAATTTTACATTTTTGTGCATTTCTGCAATTTTTGTATTTCCATCGTAATTGAGGAAATCTCCAAAAAGATTTAAAGTGTCGCTGTCTTTAATGTGTACATTACTAAATGCTTTGACATTATTTGAGCTGTCGTTCAAATAAGCACTGTCGCAATATAAATATGTGCTGTCGTGTTTTAATATTATATCACCAATCAGTCTTTTAATGTCCTTGCCGATTTTTTTATTGTAGCTTAATTCATTCGCATGTATTAAATGAATTTGTGTAACTTTTTGAGAAAATATTTTCTGCGTAAAAAGTATTATAAAAAATATAGAGAAAAGGAAAATATAATGTTTTTTTGTTTTAATCATCTTTTAATAAAAATTCATTTAACAATGTAAAAATATAAATTATTCTAAGACTATTATTATTTTAAGATTTAAAATGTATTTATTTTTTCTAAATTTTTTTGGGTCAGATTTAAATAATAATTTGAAAAATGTTATAAAATCTCTTAATATTATTTATTTTTGGAGATTAATTTTTAAGATGGAGAAAAAATTTAATATAAGATGATAATACATAATGATAAAAAAGCAGCTAAGAACGGTGCTGAGGCAAGATTAAATTATGAAAAGACAAAAAAAGCTGTTGGCTATGTTCCCAGAAAAAAAGCTACACAGAAAGATTATGACAGAATTGGATTTATGTCGGGTCTTGAAGTGCATCAACAGTTAAAAACATCTGAAAAGTTGTTTTGTCATTGTCCTGCCGGAATATATCAAAAACCTGATGATTTTGATGCTGAAGTAATTCGTCATATGCGACCTACTTTGAGTGAACTTGGGGAGTATGATGGAACGGCTTTAATGGAATTTAAAACAAGAAAAAAAATTGTTTATCATCTTAAAAACGAAACTGCTTGTACTTACGAAGTTGATGACACTCCTCCTTTTCATATTAATCAAGAGGCACTAAAAATTGCAATGGAAATATCATTGCTCACAAAATTAAATATTGTCGGCGAAGTACATATTACACGTAAACAATATCTCGACGGAAGTATTCCTACCGGATTTCAGCGTACTGCTATTGTTGGTGTTGAAGGTGAAATTCCTTTGAAAAATAAAAAAGTTCGTATTATTCAGTTAAGTCTTGAAGAAGATTCTTGCAGGGAAGTGTCAGACATAGGACATACAAGGGTTTACAGAACCGACCGTCTTGGTATGCCTTTGATAGAAACCGTTACTTATCCTGATATGACTAATCCTGATGAAGTTAAGGAGGCATGTGATTATATTCGTTTTCTTAACAGAAGTACAGGTCATGTTAGAACCGGTATGGGTGCAGGTCGTGAAGATGTGAATGTTAGCTGCAAAGGCGGAACGCGTATTGAAATAAAAGGTGTTGCTCATACTAAATGGATTCCTGAGCTTACTCATAATGAGTGTTATAGACAATGGGCTTTGTTGCAGATAAAAAATATTCTGAACAAAAAAATTTCTGATAAGTCTTCATGGAAAATAAGCTCTAAAAAATTGAATTTTTATGATTTTAAATTTGATTATGAACCTTTAATAAATGCAAAAAATAACAGGTATAAAATTTATGCTGTAAATATGCCTAAATTTAAAGGGATTTTATCGCATTTTACTCAACCCGGTAAAACTTTTACCAATGAAATTACAGACAGATTAAAAGTTATTGCCTGTCTCGAAAAACCAAATATGACATCTTCTGAAGAACTTCAACCTGTTGTTGATGAGAAGGACTTTAATAAAATAAGACAAATGCTTAACGCTGACTCTGATGATGCTCAACTAATATTTTGGGGACCTGAAGAAGATATTGAAACTGCTTTAGAAACTATTGAAGAGCGTTGTTTAATGGCTTTTGATGGTGTGCCTGAGGAAACTCGCAAGTATCTTGATGATGGAACTACTATTTTTGAAAGAGTATTACCCGGTGCTGACCGTATGTATCCTGACACAGATACTGCACCTATTCCTGTTGATGAAGCATATATTGAAAATATTAAAAAAAATCTACCTACTGAAATTATTGACAGATACAAACAATTAAAAAAATGGAAAGTGCCTGAGGATACTTTTACTTATATTTTTAAGAAAAATTTATTCCTTACTATAAAGAAAATTGTTCAAGATTTAAAAATTGACCCTCGTTTTGTTTGTACATTTTTTGGTCATACTTTTAAATTTGTTGAAACACACTATATTACTACTAATGAGTTTTCTGTTGATAGAATTTATGATATGTTTAAATATCTTCTTGATAATAATATAGACCTTGCTATTAGCAAACGGATGATTAGTGTTGTTTATCAGCATCCGAAAATGGATTTTGATTCTGTACTAATAAGCATGAAATTTAAAAAAATCCTCAAAGAAGATATAATTTCTGAAATTCCATATCTAAAAAAGAAATTTGCTGAAATTAGAATATCACAAAAAGATAATGTTGAGAATAAATGGATAATGGGACAACTCAACAGAATGGCAACAGGAAATATGCCATTAAAAGATTTATATAAAATTGTTAATAATAGTTTAAAATAATATAATCAGATGAGTAACGATATTTTTCAGGGATATAAAGGTAAAGCTTTAGAAATTTTAAAAAAATATAATGTAAGAGTTTGGGGGCAAGCTGAGATAAATACAACACGCGGCGTTTTTAAAGGAACTGTCTTGCCTCGTTCGGAAAATGATGACGACAAGCATATCGTAATGAAGATAATAACAGGCTATAATATTGGCATTGATGTTGATACAATAATAGATTTAAAAGAAACCGGTTATAAAAAAGCTAATTATCAAATTCCTGAAAAAGAATTTCCTTATTCAAAAGATAAACCTAATGTAAAATTATTTGGAACCGGCGGTACTATTGCATCCCGTTTGGATTATAGAACCGGTGCTGTAATACCTGCTTTTTCTCCGGGTGAACTTTATGGCGCTGTTCCTGAACTTGCCGATATTTGTAATCTGAATACAGAAAAACTCTTTGCTGTCTTTAGCGAAAATATGGGACCAAAGCAATACATTGCACTTGCCAAAGCTATTGGTAAGGAAATTGAAAATGGTATTGATGGTATTATAATTGGTCATGGTACTGATACTTTACACCATACTGCTGCAGCTTTAACATATATGGTGCAAAATCCTCCTGTGCCTATTGTCTTAGTGGGTTCACAGCGTTCTTCCGACCGCCCCAGCTCCGATGCTGCCTTAAATCTTATGCACTCGGCTTATGCCGCTGCCCATGGTGATATTGCTGAGGTTATGGTTTGTATGTTTGGCCCTACTTCCGATGAGTATGGCTTTTTGCACAGAGGCACTAGAGTTCGTAAAATGCACTCTTCTTATCGTTCTACTTTCCGTACTATTGGTGATATCCCTTTAGCTACTGTTACACGTAATGAAGTTAAACCTCTTAAACCTGATTATAATCACAGACGTAGAGATAAAAAAGTTACTATTAAACCTTTTTTCGACGACAGAGTGTCAATAGTTTATTATTACCCGAATATGAAACCTGATATTATTGATTCATTGGTTGATAATGGTTACAAAGGAATAATTATTGCCGGAACAGGTCTTGGACATGTTAACAAACCTCTTTATCCTGCTATTGAAAGAGCTGTTAAAAAAGGTGTTTCAATATTTATGACAGTACAAACACTCTGGGGTTATGTTCGTATGTTTGTTTATGATACAGGTAGAGATTTAATGGCTAAAGGCATTGTGCCCTTAGAAAATATGCTCCCCGAAGCTGCTTATATTAAACTGGGCTGGGCACTCGGTCAGACTGACGACCCTGAAAAACTTAAGAAAATTATGCTTACGCCTATCAATGATGAAATTACTAAACGTGAACCTTATAATGGTTATCTTATTTATCAAGGTGGAGTTCCCGAAGTAGAGGAATTTATCAAAAAAGTTCATAAATAAGTCTTGAATTTATTTTTATTAATTTAATTCTAAAATATTGAAAATTTTATAAATTTCAGCTTTTGCTGATTCATAATTTTTAAGATTAAAATTACCTAACTTTTTTGAACGTAAAATTGCCTGGGTTTTTAATGGCTTTAATTTTTGATAAATATCATTATTAGTTTTTTTATAATAATTTTCAGTTTTTTTATAATTATCTAAAATAGTTCCTTTAAATTCTTTAAAAATACTTTCGCATTTACTATAATATTTACTTGTATTTTTAAAATGTAATAAATACCAATATTCTAAACAAGGAGTGTTTACCAGAATTTTTATATTTTCTATGTTTTTAAATTTATGTAAAATTTTCTTAAATTTTTGAATTTTTGATTTTCCGCTTTTTTTTCTTTCTTTTTCTTCTTTAATAATAGTATCAAAATCAACTATCCAAATAACTTTATCGTAGTGTTTTGCATTTTCTATAATTAATTTTTCTAGCTCAGATAATTTCTTTTTTTTAGGAAGAGCGGGTTCTATATCAATATTTTTTAAATTTTCATGTTCTTTCATCAATTGTAAATACCATTTTTCTGTTTTTCCATCTACAATAAAAGAATATTTTTTTTTACCTTTTCTTTTTATTTTATTTCTCATTTTCTAAATCTATAAAATAATCTTTTAGGTTAGGGTTTGCACCAAGCTTACCAATTTTATATGCATTGTAAACCGAAGAGGTGTTACGAATAACGGAAGAATTAAAATCAGCAAGAGAGAATAAATCTGTACTACCATTATCTTTTTTCTCAGTAAACCAAATTGCATCATTTCTAATTATATCTTTTTCCATTAATAATTCACGATGATGTGTTGTTGCAATTAATTGAGAATTTTTTGCATTAACCAAAAAAGAAAGTAAAAAGTGTTTTATTAAATCAGGATGAAGGGAAGATTCTATTTCATCAATAGAAAAAATTGATTCATTTCTAATCATTAAATCTAATAAACCCGCAATTTGATAATATCTTTGCGTTCCTGCTGATTCATCTTCATAATTTAGTGGGTATTGGGTTTCGTTACCAAAACTATGATGGAAAGTAATTTCTCTGCTTTCAAAAGTTCCGGTTTTCTTTATTTTATTAATTTTTTCATTTGTAAAATTTAATGCTTTTGAAATTAAATTGAAGAATTCAGTGTCAATTTTTTCTTCTTTTTTATCAATTGAAATATCAGAAATATTAAAATCTGCTTTTTTTAATAAATTAATAATGTTTTTTTTATCTATTTTTTTATTTTCAATATTTTCTGAAATAAAAGGGAATAAACTTGAATCAGGATTTATTATTGGGTTAAGTTTTTCACTAAACCAATTAATAACTTCTTGTAATTCAAAAGACTCAAAATTAGTTTTTAAATAACCACTTAATACTGTATTATTCCATAAAGTATTAGCTTCAAGAGCTGTTTTATATTTTTGGCTAATAGATATCTTTGAACCAAATTTTATTTTTGTTAATTGTTTTTCAGTGTCTGTTTCACGTTCAAAAATATTAGCTTTATTAGGATTAAAATAATTTAGTTTTTCTTTACAAATGGATTTTTCATTAAATTCAACTTCATATAAATATTTTATTTTATTTTGAATAAATTCTATATTAAATATAGTGTTTTCATTAGGAGTATTTTCGTCAAAAAGAAAAGGTTTAAAATCAAAAGTTTTAGTTTTTTTTTCAAATGGTTCCAGCACCATATCTCTAAGAAAATCTAATGCTTCTAAAATTGTTGTCTTTCCTGAAGCATTTGCTCCATATATCAATCCCAATTTTAAAAGTCTAAATTTTTTTTTGCCTTGTATTTCATTTATATAATAACTTTCTAAATCATCAGATTTTGTTGCTTCAAATGATAAAAGAATTTTTTCTTTTATTGAACGGAAGTTTTGTATAGAAAAATTTACTATCATAATATTTTTTATGTAAAATTTGTAATTTATTTGCAAATATAAACATAAAAGTTTTAAAAAGTGAAAGTTTTTTTAAAAAAAGTGATTATTTTTAATTTTTAAATGTTTTTTTCAAAAAAAAATATAATTATTTTTTATTTTTATAAATTCAACATAAATT
>JAGGUV010000050.1 GCA_021158345.1 Bacteroidales bacterium | reverse complement strand
ATCATATACAGTTTTCCCTTCCCAATTTTCAATATTATGAGCATCTCTATTAAACTTATTTGAAAACAAATAATGCCCATTCGAATCTTTGATAAATATTCCTGCGGGAATATAATTCATAAAAGCTTGAAACCGTCTTTCACTTTCGTGCAAAATTTCTTCAGACTTCTTACGTTCGGAAATATCCTCAATTATACCAACACCTCCGATAATTTTACCCTCTTTAGAAGTAACAGGAGCAAACAGAGCATGCACCGGAGTGACTTTATTTGCTGTAACGGAATGGTAGTCACCCTCATAATAACCCGGTTTTCCATTTAGTGCCATCTCAACGGCAGAAACGATGTTCTTATCCTGCAGATTACACATATTCAGTCCCACCAGAACTTCTCGTGTTGACCCGATGATTTTCACAAACTGGTCATTGCATACCGTAATAATTCCTTTTTCGTTAAAATGCAAAACACCCAACGGTATATTTAAGAATATAAAACGGTAATTTTCTTCACTTTCTCGCAGAGCTTCTTCTACTTTTTTGTATTCGGTGATATCAGTAAATATTGTAACAAAATAATATTTTTCAGGAGAATTAACAGTTACCTTGTAATGCCTTTTTAAAATTGCTGAATATTGTTCAAAGGTTTTTTCATTGCCGTTTAATGCTATTTCTCCATAATAAGCAACCCAATCAAACTCTTCATCACGAATACCGGGCAAAACATTTGTAACACGTTTATTTAAAATATTACTTCTTTTTAATCCTGTTAATTTTTCAAAAACTTTATTTACTTCGAGAAATTCATAATCTACAGGAATTCCATTATCGTCAAGAATAATTTTATGATAAGCATAACCGAAAGGAGCTGTCTCTATCATTTTTTGGTAAAATTTTTTTTGCATGAGTTCACTACTTTTATGTTACATCATCAATCTATTGCTGTACTATTTGTAAGCTGTGATATTTACAAGGGAAAATATTATCTTAACAAAAATAAAAAAAATATTTAACTTAAAATTATAAGGAAGTAATTAAATATAAAATATTAAGGAGACTTCTATTAATTCATTTGCATGAAAATTTTATGATTAAGGCAATCATAAATAATATCTGCAATGCAAGATTGAGTATAAAAAAATACTCGGTGTTATAAAGACTGTGAATATAAAATTAGTGAAAACTAATATAAAAAAAGGGGCTTCAAAAAAATTTTGAGCCCCATTAAATTTATTTAAATTTATTTTTTAATAAGCAAACAAAGGAAAGTCAGCCATCATATTATTTACTCTTTTACGAACATCAACAACAACCTCTTCATTGTCGATATTACTGATAACTTCATCAATCATATCAACAATAATTTCCATATGATTTTCTTTAAGACCACGGGTAGTAACGGCAGGAGTACCAACTCTAAGGCCTGAAGCCTGGAAAGGAGATCTTGTATCGAAAGGCACCATATTTTTGTTAACAGTGATGTCGGCTTTTACAAGAGTATCTTCAACAGTTCTACCTGTAATATCAGGGAATTTTGTTCTCAAATCAATAAGAATAAGATGGTTGTCAGTGCCGCCGGAAATAACTTTATAACCTTTATTAATAAAAGCCTTAGCCATAACATTGGCATTAGTTTTAACCTGTTTAGTATATTCTTTATACGAATCTGATAAAGCTTCGCCGAAAGCAACAGCTTTAGCAGCAATAACATGCTCGAGAGGACCACCTTGAACACCCGGGAAAACAGCAGAATTCAACAATGTTGACATTCTCTTGGTAAGACCTTTTTTAGTTTTGATACCAAAAGGATTAGGGAAATTTTTACCAATAAGGATAATGCCGCCACGAGGACCTCTTAAAGTTTTATGAGTAGTAGAAGTAACAATATGAGCATATTCCAATGGATTGTTAAGCAACCCTGTTGCAATAAGTCCTGCAGGATGAGCCATGTCTATCATTAAAATAGCACCGATTTTGTCTGCTATCTCACGCATACGTTTGTAATCCCATTCTCTTGAATAAGCAGAAGCACCGCCAATTATCAATTTTGGTTTTTCTCTTAAGGCTATCTCTTCCATTTTATCATAATTGATAACACCTGTTTCTTCGTCAACACCATAAGCGACAGGCTTATAAAGAATACCCGAAGAATTAACAGGCGAGCCGTGTGATAAGTGACCACCATGAGCAAGGTCTAATCCCATAAATTTATCACCCGGTTTCAGGCATGCTAATAAAACAGCCATATTTGCCTGTGCTCCTGAGTGTGGTTGTACATTTACCCATTCTGCATTATAAAGCTCTTTTAACCTGTCTATTGCCAATTGTTCGGTTTGGTCAACATTCTGACATCCTCCGTAATAACGTTTTTCAGGATAGCCCTCTGCATATTTATTTGTCATTACTGAACCCATTGCTTCTAATACCTGGTCGCTGACAAAATTTTCTGATGCTATTAATTCTAATCCCTTTAACTGTCTTTGTCTTTCTTTTTCAATAATATCAAAAACTAATGTATCTCTTTTCATAATTATTATTTTAAAATATATTGTTCAAAAAAATTTTTCCAAAGTTATAAATATTTACCATATAAAATCAAATATCTATTAATTTTCATTTACTTTTGAATTTTATAAAACATATTTTTCTTTGACTAAATTCAGAACCATAAAAATATACTGTGCTAAATGCAATACTCTGCTATACAAATATTATAAAGCAGGAAATGGTCATTTAGTAAAATGTTTCGTACACAGAATTAAAAACGATTATACTAACGGAGATTTAAAATGTCCTAAATGTAATACTGAATTTGCTCACGAAACAATGGCATACCGGAAACCTGCTTATAAAATTATACAGGGAAAAATTTACGTTAAAGGTTAATTTTTTTTATTTCAGTCTCAGCTTAAATAAAATAATTTATCTCTTTTTAGGTTTGCTATAAGTATTAAAAATCTTTTTAAAAATTTTCAATACTTTTGCTTTAAATTAATTCCTTCAATGAAAAAAAAAGTCTACATAAATTTTAAATTTTTAATATTCTTAAATTTTTTAATGTGCGGACTAATATTTTCAAACCCTGCTTTTTCTCAAAATAATATCTCAGGCACACAGCCCTCAACACCATATCTTGATTCTGTATCTGTAGATATCCAAACAAATAAAATAATCCTCGGCTGGCAAAAAAGCCCTGAAACTGATGTTATTGGATATTATATTTATCATCGTGAAAACGATATCTGGAATAAAATTGCAACAATAAATAACATAAACACTACATCATACATTGATAATATTAATTTAAGCACAACATCAAATTCTTATTCTATTGCATCATTTAACTCCGACGAAAGAAGTCCAATAGGTATCAGCCCCACTCATCCTCTTATTGATGGATATACCGACGGTTATCTTAACACAATCTTATTAAATGCAAATTTTTATCTTTGTGAAAAAAATATTAAACTTTTCTGGAATAAATATATAAATATGTATTCTAACACTAATCCTGAAACAGAGTCTTTAGAAGGATATAAAATTTTCAGAAAAACCTCAAACACTAATTTTCAACTTATTTATACTACCAATAAAAATACCACAGAATACACTGATGAAAATATTGAAATGGATGTTGAATATTCATATTATGTTCAGGCTTTTGATGATGAAAATTATAAAACCTCATCATCAAATATTGTTACAAAATTAAGTTTTGATTATAAAACTCCAGCTTTTAATTATTTACGACATGCTTCAGTCAAAGAAAATTCTGATATAAAAATATTATGGCATGCTGATAATTCAGCTAAAATTTCAGAATATGATATTTTACGCTCGGAAAACAATATTAATTTTGAAATTATCGGGAAAATAACTGATACTATTAATTTTTTACCTGATAGTACTTTTATTGATACAACAGCTTTATCAGACAAAAAAACATATTTTTATAAAATTAATGTGTTTGATATGTGTAAAAATTTTGTTTTATCGTCACAAACAGCACAAACAATTTTATTGTCTATTAACACTGATGCTCAGAACAATAACATTTTAGAATGGAATAATTATTCAGGCTGGCAAGAGATAGAAAAATATAATATTTACAGAAAAATTGAGGGTTCAAACAGCTTCGAGTTTATTGATAATGTTTCAGGAGATATCAACACTTATACAGATAATATTTCGCAATATATTAATACATCGGGAAAATTTTCATATTTTATTGAAGCTGTTAAGGATGAAAATCTTTCACAATATTCATTTTCTGACACAGCAAAATCAAACATTCAGGAAATAATCGAAACTTCAGAAATATATATGCCAAATGCTTTTACTCCCAATGGAGACGGACTAAATGATAAAATTAAACCTATTTTTAAATTTGTTAAAGATTATACATTTAGCATTTATAATAAATGGGGGCAAAAATTATTTGAGACAAAAAATATTGATGAGGGCTGGGACGGAAGAAACAATAAAAAAGTGTTAACAACAGGTGTTTATATTTATAATATACAATATATAAATTCTAATGGAGTTTATAAAAATAAAAATGGGACAATAACTCTATTAAGATAATAACAAGCTTATAAAAATACAAGTAAAAAAATTTTAAATTTGCATTCAAAAAAAAAATATAAAAATATGTCTTCATTTTCAGAAAAATTCATAGAAAACGGTTTAACATTTGATGACGTTTTATTAGTTCCAGCATATTCAGAAGTCTTACCGCGTGATGTAAATATCAGCACAAAATTTTCAAGGAATATAAATTTAAATATTCCAATAGTTTCAGCGGCCATGGATACAGTAACAGAATATACTATGGCCATAGCAATAGCACAGGAAGGCGGCATAGGTGTTATCCATAAAAATATGTCAGTTGAAAAACAGGCAAATCAAGTTAAAAAGGTAAAAAGAGCTGAAAACGGCATGATATTAAATCCTATAACCTTAGACAAAGATGCTTTGGTTATTGATGCTCTTAATATTATGAAGGAATATAGTATTGGCGGAATACCTGTGATATACAAAGATAACACTCTCGCAGGTATTGTTACAAACCGTGATTTGCGTTTTGAACGTAATATTTACAGACCTGTTGCTGAAGTAATGACAAAAGATAATATTATCACTACAACAGAATTTACTGATTTTGAAAAAGCAGCTGACATCTTACAAAAATATAAAATAGAAAAACTCCCTGTAGTTGATAAAGACAATAAATTAGTCGGATTAATAACATACAGAGATATAATAAAAATTAAAGCCAGACCAAATGCCTGTAAAGATAAAACCGGCAGGTTAAGAGTAGCTGCTGCTGTTGGTATTTCAGGCGATGTAATGGAAAGAGTTGAGGCTTTAGTGAAAAATGATGTTGACGCTATTGTTGTTGACACAGCTCACGGTCATTCAAAAAATGTTGTTAATGTTATAAAAAAAATAAAAGGCAAATATTCAAATATTGATCTAATAGTAGGGAATATAGCAACAGGCGAAGCAGCAAAATTACTTATTGATGCAGGAGCAGATGCATTGAAAATAGGTATAGGTCCGGGTTCAATATGCACAACAAGAATAATTGCAGGTATAGGTGTACCACAGTTAACAGCAATTTACAATGTAGCTAAAGTAATAAAAGGTTCAGGAGTTCCGTTAATTGCCGACGGAGGAATAAGATATACAGGCGACATAGTAAAAGCATTAGCTGCCGGCGCTTATTGTATAATGGCAGGTTCATTATTTGCAGGTGTTGAAGAGTCTCCCGGTGAGACAATAATTTTTGAAGGAAGAAAATATAAAACTTACAGAGGCATGGGTTCAATAGAAGCTATGCAAATGGGTTCAAAAGACAGGTATTTTCAGGATAATGAAACTGACACTAAAAAATTAGTGCCTGAAGGTATTGTTGGAAAAGTCCCTTATAAAGGTTGTCTTTCTGAAGTTATACATCAAATGGTGGGTGGACTTAGAGCAGGAATGGGATATACAGGTTCTAAAAATGTTGAGGATTTACAAAAATCCAAATTCATTAAAATTACTCAGGCAGGTGTGAGAGAAAGCCACCCTCATGATGTTTCAATTACAAGAGAGGCTCCTAATTACAGTAAATAAATTATTAATTATTTTTTTAACTTTAAAAATATTACTTATGTTAAATTTTAATTTAAATTATAAAAAAATAATAATTTCTTTTTCATTATTATTTTTCTTTTTAAGCTTTACAGATGCACAAAATAAAAAAAGTCCTGTATTATTAACAATTGGCGAAGAGTCAATAACAAAAGCAGAATTTCTTGATATTTATAATAAAAATAATGTTAAAGATGCTGTGTTAAACAAAAATTCCTTATCAGAATATTTAAATTTATATATAAATTTTAAATTAAAAGTAAAAGAAGCCGAAGCACTTGGAATAGACACAATATCTTCAATTAAAAAAGAATTAAAAGGATATAGAGAGCAATTGGCAAAGCCATATCTTATTGATGAAGAGACTAATGCAAAATTAATTTTAGAGGCATACAATAGAATGAAATATGACATACGCGCAAGTCATATTTTAATAAAGTTATCACCAAATCCAACACCTGATGATACTTTAAAGGCATATAAAAAAATCATGAAAATAAGAGACAGAATTCTTAAAGGAGAAGACTTTAATATTTTAGCTGCTAAATTATCCGACGACCTTTCTGCAAGAGACAGAAAAGAAAATCACAGAATTTATAAAGGCAACAAAGGCGATCTTGGATATTTTACTGTTTTTGACATGATTTATCCTTTTGAAACTGCAGCATACAACACTAATATCGGCGATGTATCAATGCCAATAAGAACAGAATACGGTTATCATATTATTAAAGTAACAGACAAAAGACCTGCTATGGGTAAGGTTCTTTGTGCTCATATTTTATTATTACACAAAGAAAATTCAACAAAAGAAGATTCTGCCGAGCTGAAAAACAAAATTTTTAAAATTTACAACGAACTGGAATCAGGTGAAAGTTTTGAATCACTTGCTTCAAAATATTCCGATGATAAAAAATCCGCCATCAATGGTGGTAAACTACCATGGTTTGGACCTAACAAAATGGTCCCTGAATTTATTGAAACTGTTTATAATTTGAAAAATATTGGCGATTACTCAAAACCAATACTTACTCAATATGGCTGGCATATAATTAAATTAATTGACCAAAAGAAAATTGGCTCGTTTGAAGAAAATAAAGAAAAAATTAAAAAACGTCTTGCTAAAGATTCCCGTGCCAACAAAAGTAAAATATCTTTAGTGAAAAAAATTAAAAAAGAATATGGTTTTAATGAAAATATTAAAGCTAAAAATATTTTTTATAAACTCGTTAACCAAAAAGTTTTTAATGCTAAATGGAATTTTGATAAAAATACTGTTTTAAACAAAACATTAATTACTATTGGCAATAAAAACTATTCTCAAAAAGATTTTGCAGATTTTATTGTATTGAATCAAAAAAGAGAAACACCTATAGATTTAAAAAAATATATTGATAAAAAATATAATGAATTTAAAGAAAACAAATGTATAGAATATGAGGATAGTCAACTCGAAAAAAAATACCCTGAATTTAAAGCTATAGTAAAAGAATACAGAGACGGCATTCTCCTTTTTGAATTTATGAATAGAAATATTTGGGATAAAGCAATAAAAGATTCAACAGGATTAGAAAATTTCTACAAAAATAATCTTGATAAATATCAATGGGATGAAAGACTTGACGCAAGTATCTACACTTTTAAAAATAATAATTCAAAGATTATAAAAAAAGTAAAAAAATTAGTAAAAAAATCTGTTGATGAAAAGACAATATTAGAACAGATAAATTCAGATACAACAAAAATATTAAGCATTAAAACAGATAAATTTCTTAAAGATAATAACGAAATAATAAAATCAATTAAATGGGAAAAAGGCATAAGCAAAACCATTGTTTCAAAAGACGGCACAGCAAGTTTTGTAAAAGTAAACAGGATAATCCCAAAAGGACCTAAAAAGCTTAATGAAGCAAGAGGTATTATTATTTCAGATTATCAAAAATACCTTGAGGATGAAAAAATTAAAGAGTTAAAGAAAAAATATCCTGTAATCATAAATCAGGAAGTTTTTAATACTATGATAAAATAATAATTTATAAAAAATAAATTTTGAAAAAAGCGATAATCATACTGTGTTTTCTTGGCTTATTTTCTTGTGATTATAAGCCAAGAAAAATAACATCGGAAAACGTTCTTGCAAGGGTTTACAATGAATATTTATACGAATCCGATTTAAAGGGCATTATTCCAAAAGGGATGAGTGTTAACGACAGTATAATGTTTGCAAGAAATTATATTAATAACTGGGTAAAACAAAAACTCTTAATTAATAAAGCAGAAAAAAATTTATCAGAAGATAAAAAAGAGTTTACAAAACAATTAAACGATTATCGCAACTCTTTATTGATATATCAATATGAATCAAAACTTATTAAACAAAATTTGGATACTGTTGTTTCAGATACAGAAATAGAAAAATATTTCACAACACATACCAAAGATTTTGAACTGAAAAAAAATATCGTTAAAACAAAATTTATTATAACAAACAAATATAATACAGACAAAAAGCTTATAAAAAAATATATTAAATCAGATAAACCCGAAGACATAGAACAGCTCGAAAAATATTGCCAGATGAATGCAGAGCAATATTTTTTAGATGATGAAAAATGGTTGTATTTTAATAACATACTTAAAAAAATACCTATTAAAACAAATAATAAAGAGGAATATTTAAAGCGTCATAAATATGTTGAAAAAGAAGATTCTTTGTATTATTATTTTGTCTATTTTAAAGATTTTAAAATGAAAAATGAGATTTCTCCGATAAGCCTTCAAAAAAACAATATTAAAAACACTATAATAAATAAACGGAAGATAAAACTTATTAAAGATATGAAAAATTATATCTTTGATAATGCCTTAAAAAATAAAGACTTTGAAATCTATTAGTTTAAATATTCATCAGTAAAAAATAAAAAATGAAAAATATTTTTAAGCAAATACTAATAATAAATCTAATTTTAACACTCACACTATCAATAAATAAATCATACTCACAAGATAATAATGAAGTAATTATTGATGAGATAATTGGGATTGTAGGCAATAATATCATTTTGCAATCCGATGTTGAAAATCAATATATGCAGTATCGTTTACAAGGCAAAATAAGCGGTGGCAAAGAAATAAAAGGTAAAATTTTTGAAAGTTTATTATATCAAAAACTTCTTTTAAATCAAGCTAAAATTGACAGTATTGAAGTAACCGATAATCAGGTTAATCAGGAAATGGACAGAAGAATGCGATATTTTATAAGTCAGTTAGGTTCAGAAAAAAAATTAGAAGAGTTTTATAATAAATCCATATTAGAAATTAAAGAAGAATTCAGACAGCTAATAAAAGATCAAATGCTTGTTAATTCAATGAAATCTAACATCACAAAAGATATTAAGATAACCCCTTCTGAAGTAAAATCTTTTTACAAAAATCTGCCAAAAGATAGTATTCCGTTAATACCATCGGAATTTGAAATTGGACACATATTAATAAAACCCCCGATAGATTTTGCAGAAAAACAGGCTATAAAAGATAAATTAAGAGGCTTCAGAAAAAGGATTTTAAATGGAGAAAAATTTGAAACACTTGCAATATTGTATTCAGAAGATAAAGCCTCAGCAAAAAAAGGTGGAGACCTTGGGCTGCATGGCAGAGGTGAATTTTATCCGGAATTTGAAGCTGCTGCTTTTAACCTGAAAAAAGGTGAAATTTCTGATGTAATAGAAACACAGGCAGGTTTTCATATCATTCAAATGATTGAACGAAAAGGTGAATATATTAATGTACGCCATATTTTATTAACCCCTAAAATTTCACCTCTGGAATTAGCAAAATCAAAAAACACTTTAGACAGTATTACAGAACTGATAAAAAACAAAAAATATACTTTTGAAGAAGCAGCCAAAAAATTCTCAGACGCTCCTGATAAAATAAATGGCGGTCTTATGATTAACGATATTACAGGAAATTCAAAATTCCAGGCCGATCAAATTGACCCAAAAATATTCTTTGTTATTGATAAATTAGAAGAAGGAGAAATTTCAAAACCTGTTCTTATGAAAACCGAAGACAATACCGAAGCTTATCAAATAATATTTTTGAAAGAACGAACCTTGCCTCATAGAGCTAACCCTATTGATGACTATGATAAAATTCAGGCATGGGCTTTACAATACAAACAAAATGATGTTATAAATGATTGGATTGACAGCAAAATTGCTGAAACATATATTAAAATCAGTGATAAATATAAAAATTACTCTTTTGAACATAAATGGGTTAAATAAACAGTAAACATTCATCCAATATAAAATATTAAAATTAAAAATCCGGTAAATGCAATATAAATCTGATGTTAAGGCTATTGATGCTTTTGTAGAAAAAACCAAGGAACTAAAAAATGAAATAGCTAAAGTAATTGTTGGGCAAGACGATATAATTAATAAATTATTAATTTCTATATTTTGCAGGGGGCATGCATTGTTAATAGGTGTTCCCGGACTGGCAAAGACACTAATGGTAAACACCATTTCAAAAGTTCTTAGTTTAAAATACAGCAGGATACAATTCACTCCCGACCTTATGCCTTCGGATATTATTGGCACAGAAATTCTTAATGAAAAAAGAATATTTCATTTTGTTAAAGGTCCTATATTCGCTAATATTATTCTTGCAGACGAAATAAACAGAACACCTCCTAAAACACAATCTGCATTATTAGAAGCAATGCAGGAAAAAAAAATTACTGTTGCCGGAAATACTTATATCTTAGACAAACCTTTTTTTGTACTCGCCACACAAAATCCTATTGAACAAGAAGGCACTTATCCCCTGCCTGAAGCACAACTCGACAGATTTATGTTCAATATTTTACTTGACTATCCTTCATATAATGAAGAAATTAATATTGTTAAAAATACTACTACTGAACATTTGGCTGAACCTAAAAAAATTCTAAGCTCAGAAGAGATAATTTTCTTTCAAAATTTAATATTAAGAATACCTGTTGCTGACAATGTTTTTAATTATGCTGTTTCGTTAGCAGCAAAAACACGACCAAACTCAGAAAAAGCTCATAAATGGGCTGATAAATATATTATCTGGGGAGCAGGCCCAAGAGCCTCACAATATTTGATTTTAGGTGCCAAGTGTCACGCTGCTATGAATGGAAAATATTCTCCTGATATTGAAGATGTAAAAGCAATTGCACATTGCGTTCTCCGTCATCGTATTGTAAAAAACTACAAGGCTGAATCCGACGGCATCAGTATTGAAGATATTATTAATGAATTTTTGAAATAATATTTTTGAAAATTTTTAATTGATACCCTGAACTTCCGTTCAGTGCTACAAATAGAAAATTCCTACGGAATTTTTACCAAATGGCACTGAAAAAATATTCACAAAACTGAATTTCACAGGGTAAACCAATGACCATTTAATTTCTATTTCAATATTTTCTTATCCACAACTTTAGGAACAATAATAAAATCCCCGTTATGCTCCGGTGCATTTTTAAAAAACTCTTTTTTAGTCATTTCTTTTACGGCCACGTCATCACGTAAAATATTTTTTTCGCTGCTAATATATATCAAAGGCTCAACACCAGTGGTATCAATATTATTTAAAGTGTCAGCTAATTCAAGAATATTTTTCAGATCGTTTTTTATTTCTTGTTTTTCCTGTCCTTTAAATTCCAATTTTGCCAAAAACGACAATCTGTCTATTAGTTTATCGTCAATAACCATAAAATAATCTTAAATAATTACCCTGCCTAAACCTGAATTTATTTCGCTGTATTTATCTTGAATAAGTTTAAGCTGTTGCATCAAGATATTTAATTTTTCTTCTTTTTCTGTACTTTTTAATGTTTCTTCTTTTTCTATATCTTTTATCTTTTTTTCTATTTCATTTATCATAATTTTCAGCTTTTGCGATTTAAAAGCTAACATAGTATTCAGAACTATATCTTTCAGTTTATTTAATTCAGTATCAACATATATTCTATGTTTTTTCTTCCAGTTATCGCTTAGCTCATAAGCCTCGCTCAGCAAGTCTATGCTAAGTTTTTGAATATCTTTATCATTATGATTGATAAAATAATCTGTATTGGGGATTATTTCATTTTCATTAGCAGAGACATATTCATCATAAATTGCTTTGCAAACAGCATCCTGAAATTCAATTTCATTCTCTCTCAAATCTCTGACAATATAATCAGCAGTAAAATACGTTGTTGTTTTAACACCATATTTTGTTCTTTCACGGAAATAAATCTTTTCTTTCCCATAATTTAGCAAAAGTCTTATTATCTCTCTTTCATGAAGATATATGTCTGTTGTTTTATAAACTTTGCTTTCATCAACACTTGATTTTTCTTTTTTTAATCTAACAGCAGCATTATCACTGATTTTCTTCTTTTTATAATAATTGTTTTTTAATATCCTGAAAATCTCATCATATAAAACTTTCTCTTGAATATCAAGCAACACAGCACATTCTTTAACATAAATTGAGCGTGTAATCTCATCAGGAATAACAGAAATAGTATTAACAATATCCTTAATAAGAGAAGCTTTTTTAATAGGGTCGTTTTTTGTATCTTTAAGAAGGAGATTTGTTTTAAATTTTATAAAATCAAGAGAATTATCATTTATAAAATTAACAACATTATCAGGATTATTTTTATTTTTTCGTGTAAAAGAATCAGGGTCTTCACCTTCGGGGAAAAGTACAATTTTAACATTCATACCTTGCTCAAGTATCATATTAATACCACGGAACGACGCTTTAATACCTGCTGTATCGCCATCGTATAAAATCGTAATATTTTGAGTAAATCTTTTTATTGCCCTAATCTGCTCATTGGTAAGAGATGTCCCGGACGAAGCTACAACATTTTCTATACCTGCCTGATATAATGAGATAACATCTGTATAACCTTCTACAAGATAACAATTATCCTTGTTTCTGATAGCATTTTTTGCAAAATATATCCCATATAAAACATTACTCTTATGATAAATTTCCGATTCGGGAGTGTTAACATATTTGGGTTTTGTTTTATCAGAGGTCAATATTCTGCCGCCAAAACCAACTATCCTGCCCGACATAGAATGAATTGGAAACATTACCCTTTCTCTAAACCTGTCGTAATATTTGCCGTTTTTGTTTATTGTAAAACCCGATTTTATCAGAGTTTCTATTTTATAAGCATTTTTTAAAGCTGCTTTTGTAAAATCATCCCATTCTTTTAAACAATATCCCAGTTGGAATTTTTTAATAGTGTTTATATCAAAATCCCTTTCTTTAAAATATGTCAATGCAATAGCTTTTCCCTGCTCTGTGTTAAACAAGTTGTCAGTAAAATGTTTTTGAGCAAAGCGTGAAATATTATAAAGAACCTCTTTTTCGTCTAATACCTGACGCTGTTCGGGAGTTTGCTCGGTTTCTTCAATCTCAATATTATATTTTTTGGCAAGATATTTTAATGCCTCAACATAAGTATAATGCTCATGCTCCATCAAGAAATTAACTACATTCCCTGCCTTGCCGCAGCCAAAACATTTATAAATATTCTTTGCAGGTGATACAGTAAATGATGGTGTTTTCTCATTATGAAAAGGACATAAGCCTAAATAATTTACACCCCTCCTCTTCAGGTTTACAAACTCTCCTATAACTTCCTCTATTCTTGCTGTTTCAAATATTTCGTTTATTGTATCCTTGCTTATCAAATCTATATTTTTTTATTAGGCTAAATTATAAAAATATATTCATTTTGTATTAAATAAATTTTTCATGCTAAATATTATTTAGTATCTGCACAAAAAATAATTAATTTTGTATTGCTTAGTCAGAAAATGTCAAGAACGTCCCTATAATTATTTTTTAGATTTACGAAAAATTAAACTTCAAGGGTTTAAATTAATAATTAATTTTAATTCAAGCATAACAAAAAAGAATGATACGGAAATTCATACAATTATCTACAAAACCATTTAAATCTCTAATCCACATTATTTCTAAAGATAAATAAAAAAAATTTGTAGGGCATAATCAAATTGCAATAAACATAAATCCTAAATTTATTTTGCTCGTCATTATCACCCCCCTAAATTAGATTTGCAATTGATAACTTAAGTTTCGCAATTATTATAAATGGTTTAAAATTAATAACATAAAAACAACTTAATGAGTATACTTTACAGAATACAAGATTGTTATATTTTCCATTTCAAGTATTTTTGTTCCATCTTTTAAATAAGAAGATAATTGTCTTAATGATTTGAATATTTTTGTTAAATTTTATAAACACTCAATAAACAATACTCAATAAAGAATAAACAAAAAATTTAAAATCCATTCGAATTCTCCTTGGTTGTTGAATGTTGTTTGTTGAATATTGAATGTTTAATTTTTGTTTTTTTTATTTGAAAGATTTTTCTTTATATACATAGCAATAATTAAGTGCGAAACTTGAGTTGATAATTAAAAAACAAAAGGTATCAGGGGAATATTTTTACAAAAACCCGATGAATTTAAAAATAAAGTTTTATCTTTAAAAATTATTAACACAAGTTATCATAAACAACCTTGTGAAACTTGACAACTTCTATTATTTATGCATATTTTATGTTCTTACAATGATAAATTTTATAACTGTAGAGAGAGAGAGAGTTATAAAAAGTTAAAGACTCTTGTTTTTTTTATGATGATGTTTCCCCTCCTTAAGTTGGATTTCTTTTCCAGACTTAATTTTATTTTATTAACTCAAGTTTTAACACTATGAAAAAACAATTATTAAACAAACTATTCTTTATTTGTATATTTTTTTTAAGTATTCAAATTACCAACGCTCAAAATTTTCAATTTCAAGGAAATATTACTAACGACACTATCTGGGCTGCCGATACACTTGAAATAACAGGTGATGTGCTTATTGATAGCAATGTTACCCTTACTGTTTTGCCGGGGACTT
>JAGGUV010000040.1 GCA_021158345.1 Bacteroidales bacterium | reverse complement strand
TCTCAGTAATAAAATATGCAGGGAAAGAGATTATAAAAACAGATTTTGGTAAAATAAGATGTCTGAAACTTAAACCAATGGTTGTTACAGGCAAAGTGTTTAAAGAAAAATATCCTATGACTTTATGGATATCTGATGATAAAAACCATTTACCCATCCTTATGAAAACAGGTATTAAAGTTGGCTCTGTGGCAATGGAATTGATAAATTATTCAGGCTTGAAAAACAAAAAAGATGCATTAATAGTGGAATAATTTTCGTTACGTAAAATTATTTTCGATGTTAATATTTTAAATAAAAATAGTCAATGAAATTTAATGAAGCTATTCGAAAAGCAGCAAAAAATATTGGTACAGCTTTCCCTATGATTGTTGGTATATTGATACTTATTAGTTTGTTTAATACTTTGGTGCCACATTCTATGTATCGTTATTTGTTCCGGGGAAGTGTATTTGATCCTGTGATAGGAGCAATACTTGGAAGTGTGGTGGCAGGTAATCCCGTTACCAGCTACATTATATCAGGCAATTTGTTAAAACAAGGAATCAGCCTGCTTACAGTAACAGCATTTTTAACTGCATGGGTAACAGTAGGAGTTTTGCAATTGCCTGCTGAAATCCAACTTCTCGGTAAAAAATTTGCCCTGATTAGAAATTTAAGCGCCTTTATTCTTTCTCTGCTGGTAGCTTTTTTAACTGTTATAGGAATAGGCTTATTATGAAAAAAAACACGGAAAATAAATCTTTAAACAAAAAAAAATCTTCTAAGCCGAGAAAAGGTCCTTGGATTTTTATGTTTGTTTCATTGATATTATATTTGCCTGTTATCATTTTTGACAAAACAAAAGCAATAGAGGCAGCAAACAATTTTTATCATTTGGTGTTGGAGATATTTCCTTTTTTGATAATAGTTTTTGTGTTGATGGTACTGATTAATCTTTTTCTAAAAACATCAACTCTGGTGAAATATATGGGAAAAGAATCAGGATTAAAAGGCTGGATTATAGCTATTATTGCCGGTATACTTTCCATGGGTGCCATTTATTTATGGTTTCCTATTTTAAAAGATATGATGAAAAAAGGAGTAAAGCCGGGTTTGATTGCTGTCTTTCTATACAACAGAGGTATAAAATTGCATTGGCTACCTTTGATGACTCTGTTTTTCGGGTTAAAATATGTTGTTATCCTAACCACGGTTACCATACTGGTTTCTGTGCTTCAAGGCATTATTATTGATTTTATTTTTGTGAAAAGAAAATCATAATACCAAGGGATAAATTTTTCTGACATCACACTACTTTCCTATGCCTCCAAACAGCAAGTGAAAGAATTATCATCACATCAATTAAATTTTAAAGTTTAATATTTTGTACTTAATTTATTTTTTTCAACTTTAAAGTTGCTTTTTAAAAAATACGTTATATCTTTGTATAAATTTCTATCAATGGTATCAAAACAAGAATTAGAAAATTTTTTAAAGGAATTATAAATAAAAATTGATATTTTCGGGATAATCTTTCTTGATGATCGTGGTAAAAATCAGCAAACTTTACACGATTTGGAAATTTCACCATCTAAGCGTAAAGAAATTATCAAATTTTTAAAACCGGAAGATTATTCAAAAGGGCCATTGAAAGAAAAGATGCGAGGCATATTGCCAATGTGGGTATTTGGCAAAAAAGTTAAAAAAAAGGAAGTTTATATTAAAATTAGTATGGGAAGATATAATTACAATGTTATTTGTATTTCTTTTCATATTTCTAAAAGTTCTTTAAATTATCCATTTAAAAAACAAACATCATGAAAAGTCCATTTACAGGTAAGAATATGAAAATTGTAAAAGAATTTAGAACATTAAATTTTCGTAAAGATTCTTTTAAAATATTATCGCATTTATATAAATGCGAAGATACAGGACAAAAATTCGAGGATGATGCATTTGCACAGTTAAATTATAATCAATTGGTAAATCAATACAGGGTAAAATATGCCATTCCTTTTCCTGATCAAATAATTGCTATTCGCAAAAAATATAATCTTTCAGCAACAAAGATGTCTGAAATTTTAGGATTTGGTGCAAATAGCTACCGTCAATACGAAAGCGGGGAAGTCCCAAATTTGTCAAACGCCAAATTAATCCAATTAGCAGAAAACCCTCGCGAGTTTAAAAAACTCATTGTTTTATGTGGCACATTAAAACAAAAATTTATTGATAAATTAAACAATAAGATTAATACTTTAATTGAAGAAGAAAAAGTATATAAAACTGAAAAACAGATTGAAGATTATTTTTTTGGAACATCTTTGCCAAACTCTATAACAGGTTTTAAAACTCCTGATTTTAAAAAGTTTTCAGAAATGATAATTTATTTTACTGAAACACTTCAACCCTGGAAAACAAAATTAAATAAATTATTATTTTATGCAGATTTCACAATGTTCAAGCAATCAGGCTTTTCAATAAGCGGGACAAAATACAAAGCCTTACCAATGGGCCCAGTACCTGATAAATTTAATAGTATTTTCGAATATCTGGCAAACAAAGATGAAATTGATATTTATTATACAAATCTTGCAAATGGAGGAACAGGAGAACAATTTAGACCAAACAAAAACAGAAAATTTAATGCTGATTTATTTTCAAAAGAAGAATTAGGCGTTATGAAAAATATTGTTGAAAGATTTAAAAATGTTTCAACAAATGAAATTATAGAAATCAGCCACAAAGAAAAAGCCTGGATAGAGAATCAAGCAGAAAGAAAATTTATTGATTATAATTATAGTTTTGATTTAAACATATAAAAAAAGCTAAACAGGCTTGTTAAAATTCTTAACAAGAACTGGATTATCATTTTGCCCTGATGGAGAAATTTATAGATTTACTTTTATCTAAAAACCCACAAGGTTTTTAAAACCTTGTGGGTTGTGATTTAAAAAAAATCAAAAAAAACATTATTTAACATAAGCCTAAACATCTAAAAAGTCAGTTTATCAAAAAATAAAATTATTTTTATTTTAATATCCCATCATCTACGCCACCTTCCTATGCCTCCAAACAGCCAACGAGAGCATCAAAACTGCATAAACACAAAGTGCTGAAAAATCTTTTATTATATCTTTAAATTCTGAACCTTTAAGAATTATCATTCTGTTAATACGTATAAAATATGCAACAGGATTAATAATATTTAATCTCTGAGCCCAAACAGGCATACTTTCAATAGGTGTAAACAGACCACTCATCAAAATAAAAACAACCACAAAAAACCAGGCTGTAAAGATTGCCTGTTGTCCTGTATTGGCAGTAGTAGAAAAAAACAATCCTATTCCTAAAACAGAAAACAGATAAACTCCTGCCACAATAAATATTAGGAATACACTTCCTGTAATATGGATTGAATATACAAACCTGCCTATCAGCAAACCCAGAGCAAGCTCAAACAAAGCTATAATCCAAAAAGGAATTAACTTGCCAATAATAAATTCATACTTTTTTATTGGTGTAACATTAATCTG
>JAGGUV010000167.1 GCA_021158345.1 Bacteroidales bacterium | reverse complement strand
TTAAGGATAAGAAATGAGAACCTTGTATTTAAAACTTTTCAGATAAGATTTGCTTATTACCCCAATGCTCCAATAGATATTAATAAATTTAATTTTTTAATTTCAGGCAGGCAAAATATGTATTTTGATGACTTCAACATTAAAAAGCCTGACATTATTTCATTACAATAATTATTTCACCATCATTTATTCCAAATAAACCACGAAAGTTTGGCTTGCAATTTCAACATCTCAAAACCATTAAATACTAAAGCTCCATTTTCTCCGCCAAATTTTAAAAATAATGTTTCATTAGGATTATAAATCAAATCGAATAATACATGGTCTTTGCCAATAAAATCATATGGGATATCAGGATATTTATCAACATCAGGGAACATACCAACAGGTGTGGCGTTGATAATAAATTTATATTCTTCAATAATTTGCTTATTAATATCAGAATAAAAAATAATATTTTTTGCTTTTAAGTGTCTTGAGACAAAGACATAATTGATATTCATTTTTTTCAAAACAAATTCAATAGCATTAGCAGCTCCACCAGTACCTAAAATCAAAGCCTTTTTTTTTCTGATATTTTTAATTTTACTGATAGATTGTTCAAAAGCAGGAGCATCTGTATTATAACCAACTAATTTTATTCCATCAGGTTTATGTATAATTTTAATGGTATTTACTGCAGCAATTTTTTTAGCTCCTTCATCTAAAAAATTTAAATATTTAATAACAGATTTTTTGTAGGGTATTGTAACATTTAATCCGAAAAGGTCTTTATTTTCAAAAATTAATTTATTAAATAATTCAATATTTGGTAACGGAAATAACTTATATTCAGCATCTACGATATTTTCATTTTTAAATTTTCTATTAAAATAATCAGCAGAAAATGAATGAGATAAAGGATAACCTATTAATCCGTATTTTTTCATCCGTTAAAAATTTATTTTGATTTTTTATTAGCAGCTCTCTCCATAAGCCAGATACTAATAAACCCAATAATAATTAGTAAAATAGCAAAAGCGACTTCAAAATTAAAAGTTTCAGGAATATATTTCTGATAAGAGATAACAATAGGGTGTCCTTTTTTTAAAATTACATTACCCAAATTATCCAATAAATAACTTTCATGTTTCCAAGGCCACAAAATACCAAGAGAGCCAAAAATAAAACCTGTCAACAGGGCAAGGGTTTGGTTTCTATATTTTTTTAACACCCACGACAAAAGATGTGAAAAAGCAATTATTCCTACAACAGCGCCAATAAATACAGGGAATAAAATATTTAAATCTAAATTATTAATTGAATCAATAACCACTAATTTATAATTACCCAATAATATCATTATAAATGACCCTGATAATCCGGGTAATATCATACTGCAAATAGAAACTATACCACATAATATCAAATACAAAAAATTACTATTTTCAGTTAAGGGATTTAATAAAGAAATTATGACAGCTATGACTGTTCCAACAATTAAACTTATAATAACAGAGAGATTCCATTTTTTAATATTTCCCCCAACAAAATATACTGAAGCTAATATCAGTCCGAAAAAATATGACCAAATATAAACAGGATAATTATCAAACAAATATCCAAATAATTTTGCAATGAAAATAATAGCAACAGCAACTCCGGCAAAAACAGCAATAAGAAAATAAAAATCAGTATGCTTACAAAAATCTTTAATTTTAAAAGATATCAAAAGTCTGATTGCCTTAATATCAAAAGATTTAAGTGCATCAATCAACCGTTCAAAAATACCTGTAATAAGCGCTATAGTACCACCTGAGACACCGGGTATTACATTAGCAGTGCCAAGAGCAAGACCTTTTAAAAAGAGGATAAAATAATTTCGCATATATTTTTTATGAGATAAATAAGAAAACAAAAAGGCAAAAGTAATATTTTACCTTTTTGTATAAAAAATAAAATTTTATTATTTTAACTCATCGGGTAGAAAATCAAAAAATGTATCACCTCTTAATCCGAGTCTGAGAGTTTCTAAAGGAATCAAATCAGCAGGTGCAATATTTCCAAGGTTAACATTAGCACCAAATTGTTTAATAAACCAAATTTGTTGAGATTTTTTAGGCGCTTCCCAAATAATTTTATTAATATCCACTTTTTTCAAAATTTTATTAATAAGTTCAACATGAGCTTTTCCTGAAGGACGATAAATTCCCACGGTACCACTTTCACGAGCTTCGCCAATAACAAATTCTGAGCCTGCATTAAGCTCATTTGTCATCATCTCAACCCATTTATTTGGCTGGATAATAATGCCTGCACTTTTTGAGCCTACTTCTGATAAAACAGTATGAGTCTTAGCCAATTTACTAATATACATACATTTATCTTCATGTTTCATTTGCATAGAGCCATCAGAAACCTCAACAGCATCTAATCCAAAATCATCTAAAAACCTTCTGTAATCGTCAAACATATTCCTAATAATAAAAGCTTCAAACAAAGTACCACCAACATAAACTTTAATATTTGCTTTCTTATAAAGTTTAATTTTGGTTTTAACATCGTTTGAAATAACAGATGTCCCGAAGCCCAATTTGACAAAATCAGCTAAATCATTTCCTGCAACAGAAATAAAATCCTCTGCCTGTCTTACACTTAACCCTTTATCCATAACCATCACAACACCTTTTTGTCTTGGTTTTCCGGGTCTTTCAGGAAGATATGGTAATTGAATATTCATAATAATAATTTTTTATAATTTATTAATAGTAAAATATTTTTACTAAATTATAAAATTACTTTGTTATAACAATTTAATTATAAAAAAAATCGGAATAATTACAGGAAATTAATCTTTAAAAGAATCAATCATTTTAAGGATATTTCTATCAGACTTAGATTCAGGTAAATAATCAAACAATTGATTAATATTATTTTTATCAAGAATTAAGGCTAATTCTAAATATCTATAAGCCAGCTTATTATTTTTTAATTTCAACAAATATGCTGCAACTCTGAAAAGTAAAGCCGGATTATCAGGTTGGAAATTAATGCCTTTTAAAATAATATCAAAAGCTTTTTTATAATTATTTTCTTTTGCAAAAACATCAGAATAATCAAGCCAGATATCAATATCATAAGGGTCTGCTTCAGCAATTTTTGAATATAAATTTACAGCTTTAGCAAAGTCATTAATTTTAACATAGATATCAGCGAGAGAATATTTATATTCAAGAGAATTAGGGTCAAGTTTAATAGCTTTCATTAAATATTTAATAGCAACATCATAATTTTCGAGTTCACTATTAATAATCCCCTTTCTCAACCATGCATCAGAAAAAGATTCATCTTTCTCAATAGATTTATTATAATAATAAATAGCTGTTTTATATTCAAGATTCTTCTCGTAGCACTCACCAATACAACAATATATTAAAGCATCAGGATGTTCATAATTAAAGCTTTCTTTATAAACTTCAATGGCATCATCATATTTTCCGAGGCTCATTAAAGCATCGGCTTTATTATAATAAGCAGATAAATATGATTCATCAATAGCTAAAACATAATCAAAAGCTTCAACAGCTTCTTTGTATTTCTGCATATTATAATAAACATTACCTAAATTAAACCAAGCTGCTTCAGAGAATGGATGCTCGTCAATAAAATCCTTAAAAAATTCCAGTGATTTTTTTGGCTGATTAATAAGGTCAAAACAAAATGAAATTTCAAATAATACAAAAGTATTCTCACTATCAATTTCAATAGCTTTAATTAAATATTTAATGGCATTTTTATAATCCTGAATATTTTCATATTCAAAAGCTAATTTAATATAAACATCATCATCATCAGGATTAATTTCAAGAATTTGTTTATAAATATCAATAGCGAGTTTATATTTTTTTTCCTGACTAAAAACTTCAGCTTTTAGTAATAAAGCATCAATATTATAAGGTTCTGTTTTCTGAATAAAATATATTATTTCGTCTGCTTTATCAATATTATGATTAAGGATATAAAAATGAGCTTTTTTCAGAAGTAAAGAGCTATTATCAGGATACTGCTCAAGAGAATAATCAATAGCTTTTTTAGCTTTCACTAAGTCGAACGCCTGAATATAATGTTCAATAATTTCCTCAAATTCCTCAATATCAAAAAAATACCTGTCGTTTACATCAAGCATATTATCAAACCTCTCAATCAAAGTCTTTAAAACACTCTCATTATTCTCTTTATAATTTTCTCTCATTTATTCAGTATTATTTTGACTGAGCAAAATTAAAAAATAAATAACCAAGATTATTAAAACAGTAAAAAAAATTTAAATTTGCATAAACATAAAAATATATATGACATTAATAAAATCAATTTCGGGAATAAGAGGAACTATTGGCGGCAAAGCCAATGAAGGATTAACACCTTTAGATATTGTAAAATTTACAGCCGCATTTTCTACTTTCATCAAAAACAGAGCAAAAAATAAAAACATTAAAATTGTTGTAGGCCGTGATGCGCGTATCTCAGGTAATATGGTAAATAATATTATTGTCAACACTCTTGTTGCAATGGGCATTGATGTTATTGACACAGGTTTGTCAACTACTCCTACTGTTGAAATTGCTGTTTGTGATTCAAAAGCTGATGCAGGAATAATTATCACTGCAAGTCATAATCCTATGCACTGGAATGCTTTAAAATTATTAAACAATAATGGAGAATTTGTTTCTGATAAAGAAGGTAAAGAGATAATTAACATTGCTGACAATGAAAATTTTGAATTTGCAGATGTTCAAAAATTAGGTAAAATTATTACTGATAATTCATATATTGATAAACATATTGATAAAATTTTAAAGCTGTCTCTTGTTGATACAGAGGCAATTAAAAAGAAGAAATTTAAAATTGCTTTCGACGGAGTGAATTCTACAGGAGGAATTGCAATACCTAAACTTTTAAAAGCCTTAGGTGTTGAAACCGTTTATACTATTAATTGCGAGCCAACCGGAATATTCTCTCATAATCCTGAACCAATACCTGCTAATTTAGTTGAAATCTCAGACACAGTAAAAGAAAAAAAAGCAGATTTAGGCTTTGTTGTTGACCCTGATGTTGACAGATTAGCAATAATTTGCGAAAATGGGGAGATGTTTGGCGAAGAATATACTTTAGTTGCAGTATCGGATTATATTTTAAAAAATAAAAAGGGAAATACAGTTTCAAATCTGTCATCAACAAAAGCATTAAAAGATGTAACAGAAAAATATGGAGGTAATTATTTTGCATCTGCTGTAGGCGAAGTGAATGTTGTGGAGATGATGAAAAAACAAAATGCCATTATTGGCGGTGAAGGCAACGGTGGTGTTATTTATCCTGAACTTCATTACGGTAGAGATGCATTGGTAGGTATAGCTTTATTTTTATCTCATCTTGCTTTGTCAGATAAAAAATGTTCTGAATTAAGAAAAACTCTACCTGATTATTTTATCTTTAAAAGCAAATTAAAAATCAATTCAAATATTAATATTGACGCTATCATTAACTCAATTAAAGAAGAATATAAAAATTTTAAAATAAATACTATTGACGGTATAAAAATTGAATTTGACAATGAATGGGCACATATAAGAAAATCAAATACTGAACCTATTTTAAGAATATATACTGAAAGTGAAACTTCAGAAAAAGCAGAAATTTTATCAAAAAAAATTATTGATAAAATTAATACTATTCTCAAAAATTCCTAATTTGTTGATAGTTTTGTTGATAAATAGTAAAAATTAATTATTGAATTATATAAAATACTTTTTATTTTAGCAGAGAATATTTTTTATAAAAAATTAAAAACTAATATATGTCAAAAAAAAGGAAATTTAAAAAGATAAGTTTTAAGCTTTCTTCAGGGCAGATAAATACTATAAACAGATTTTGCAAAACACATAAAACCACTACCAACAAAGTAATAAAAAAAGCCATCAGAGACTTTTTGGACAGAAATGCAGATTTCTCTGAAGAAGAATATTACATAAGTGAGAACCAACTCCAATTATTTGACATAGTAGAAGAAGAAAACGTCAATAAAGAAAAATAAATTTTCTAATAAATTCGTATCCTATTTCTAATTACTGTTTTTAAGGCTATTCTCATAAGGAACTCTGTTAATAATAGATCTGCCCAAAGTTATTTCATCGGCATATTCAAGTTCATCACCAATAGAAACACCACGGGCAATAACAGTGATTTTCACATCTTTATCTTTCAACAATTTATATAAATAAAAAATAGTTGTATCACCTTCAATAGTAGCAGGCAAAGCCATAATAACCTCAGTAATATTTTCGTTTTCAATTCTTTTGATAAAAGATTGAATGTTTAAATCATCCGGTCCAATTCCATCCATAGGTGAAATAACACCACCAATAACATGATAAACACCTGTATATTGAGCTGTGTTTTCAATAGCCATAACATCAACACAATTTTCTACTACACAAACCAATGAATGATTACGCTTAGGATTTGAACAAATATTGCAAATATCAGAATCAGAAATATTATTACACATTTTGCAATATTTTATATTTTTTCGCATATCTGACAAAGCATTTGCAAGATTTTCAACATCATTAACATCTTGTTTTAACAAAAACAATGCAAGACGTAAAGCTGTTTTCCTGCCTATGCCCGGTAATTTTGCCAATTCATTTACTGCTATCTCAACTAATTTCGATGGGTATATTTTCACGTTTAAGTTTTATATTATATTTGCAAAATTAAAAAAACAATTTAATTATTAGATAACAGTTTAAATTCATAATATGAAGAGAATAATTTTCCTGATACTCATACAACCTTTAATATTATTAGGACAAAATAATATAAGTAATTACACAGACCAAAATGGTCTAAAACAAGGTTATTGGGAAAAATATGAAAATAATATATTAAAATATAAAGGCAACTTTAAAGATGATATTCCTTTTGGTAAATTTACTTATTATTACTCGGATGGAAAAATAAAATCCGTAACAACATTTAAAAACAAAGGCACATCTGCCATAACAACAACATATTTCAGAAATGGGCAAATAATGTCAGAAGGCTCATATAAAAACAAAAAAAAAGATAATACATGGAAATATTATAATGAAAATGGAGTATTAATATCAGAAGAAAATTATAAAGACAACATTAAGCAAGGTGTTTGGAAAACTTATTACACATCGGGTAATAAAGTAGAGGAAGTAACCTGGGAAAATGGAGTAAAACAAGGTTCATGGAAACAATATTTCCCTGACGGAACAATAAAACTAGAAGCATATTATAAAGACGATAAATTAGAAGGCAGTGCTAAATATTATTATTTTACAGGAGAGATAATGATAGAAGGAAATTACAAAAACGGGCTTAAAAACGGACTGTGGATATATTATAACGATAAAAACGAAATTGATAAAAAACAAATATATAATAACGGTGCATTAATAAAAGAAGAAAAAATAAAATCAGAGAAATAAGAATAGACTAATCGCATTTACTTCTAAAATAAGAAGCAGTATAAGAATCGGGGCAAAAAATAAAATCAGCCGGACTGCCCTGAAATAAAACATTACCGCCTTTTTTACCACCTTCAGGACCTAAATCTATTATCCAGTCAGCATTTTTTATTATTTCCATATTATGCTCAATAACAATAATAGAGTGACCTTTATCAATTAAAGCATTAAAAGAAATCAGAAGTTTGTTAATATCATAATAATGTAAACCTGTAGAGGGTTCATCAAAGATAAAAAGTGTTGGGTTACTATTGCTGCCTTTTGACAAAAAATAAGCTAATTTAATTCTCTGAGCCTCACCCCCACTGATAGTATTCGAAGGCTGTCCTAATTTTATATAACCCAGACCTACATCCTGCAAAGGTTTTAACTTGGAAATAATTTTCTCTTCGTAAGAAGTAATTTTTTCAGCAGTGCTAAAAAATTCAATAGCATTATTAACAGTCATATTAAGCACTTCAGTAATATCTTTACCACGATATTTTACATCAAGCACTTCATCTTTAAATCGTTTTCCCTTACAATCAGGACAGGAAAGGAAAAGGTCAGCCATAAATTGCATTTCAATTTTCACAACACCGTCGCCTTTGCAAGTTTCGCATCTTCCACCCTCAACATTGAAAGAAAAAAATCCCGGTTTATAGCCTCTTAACTTTGAGAGTCGCTGAGCAGCATACAAGTTACGAATATCATCATAAGCTTTAATGTAAGTGGCAGGGTTTGAGCGTGATGACCTTCCAATAGGATTTTGGTCAACATACTGAACATCGTATATTTTATTAATATCTCCGGTAATTCTATTATAACTACCTGTTTTACCTGCATATCCATCTTTTAATTTTTTCAAAGCAGGATATAATATTAATTTTACTAAAGATGACTTTCCTGAACCACTAACCCCGGTTACAAGATTTAAAGTATTTAAAGGAAATTTTACATCAATATTTTTAAGATTATTTTCAGAAGCGCCTTTAACCTCAATATAATACTTCCATTTTCGGGTTTTTTCAGGACTTAAAATTTTTAATTTCTTATTAAAATATTTAGATGTCAAACTTACATTATCTTTCAAAAGCTCATTAAAAGTACCCTGAAAAACTATTTCGCCTCCTCTTTCACCTGCATATGGACCAATATCAATAATTTGGTCAGCAGCTTTAATAATATTTTCATCATGCTCAACAACTATAACAGTATTTCCAATATCTCTTAATTTTAATAATACTTTTATCAAATTATCAGTATCTCTCGGATGAAGCCCTATACTGGGTTCATCAAGAATATACATAGAGCCCATTAAACTGCTGCCCAAAGAAGTGGCAAGATTTATCCTTTGCGATTCACCACCTGATAATGTAGAAGATAAACGATTCAAAGTAAGATATCCAAGTCCAACATCATTCAAAAGTTGCAATCTATTAATAATCTCATGAATCAATCTTTTAGCAACCTTTTTGTCATGCTCATTTAAATTAATATTTTTAAAAAACTTTAAAGATTGATTTACAGGCATCAAAACAATATCTGATATTGATTTTTTTGCAATTTTAACATAATTAGCATCTTTTCTTAACCTTGTGCCTTTACAATCTTTACAAAGAGTTTTCCCCCTATATCTTGAAAGCATAACCCTATATTGAATTTTATACGACTTTTCTTTTACATATTTAAAAAATGCATTCAGTCCCTTAAAATATTTATTTCCTTTCCATAAAATATCTTTTTGTTTGTCAGATAATTCATAATAAGGTTTATGAATAGGGAAATCAAATTTATAAGCATTTAATACAAGCTCATCATTCCATTTGCTTGATTTCTCACCTCTCCAACATGATATTGCGCCATCATAAACAGAAAGACTTTTATCAGGAATTACTTTATCAGGATCAATACCAATAACATATCCAAAACCATTACATCTTTTACAAGCACCATAAGGATTATTAAAACTAAAAAAATTAGCTGATGGCTTTACAAAGCTTATACCATCCAATTCAAATTTATTGGAAAACAGTTTATCTATTCTTTTATTATCGTCAAAATACTGAATGACACATTTACCATCGCCCTCATAAAAAGCCGTTTGAACGGAATCTGAAACCCTGTTTACAAAACTCTTATCATTATTTTTTACCATCAATCTGTCAATAACAATAAAAATATCTTCTGAATCAAAATTCAAATTATTACTTAATACATCATCAATTTCATAAATATTTTCATTAAAAAATATTCTGGTAAAACCTTCACTAAGAATTATTGATAATTGTTCGGAGATTTTTCTATTAGCTTTCAAAATCAGTGGTGCAAGAAAAATCACCTTAGTATTTTCTTTAAGAGATACAACAAAATCAACAACATCAGACACAGAATGTCTTTTAACAATATTATGAGAAACCGGAGAATAGGTAACACCAATTCTGGCAAAAAGCAATTTTAAATATTCATATATTTCAGTAGAAGTTCCGACAGTAGAACGTGGATTTGAAATATTAACCTTTTGTTCAATAGCAATAGCAGGGCAAATACCTTTAATATACTCTACCTCTGGCTTATTCATACGCCCAAGAAATTGACGGGCATATGACGAAAGACTTTCAACATATCTTCGCTGTCCTTCGGCAAAGAGAGTATCAAAAGCCAAAGATGATTTCCCTGAACCGGATAGTCCTGTAATTACAGTTAATTTATTTCTTTCAATAGCAAGGCTAATATTTTTTAGATTATGTATTTTAGCCCCTTTAATTATTATATATTTGTCTGTATTATATTTTTCTAATAAACTGTCTGACATGCAAAAAAAATTTTTTCAAAAATAGAAATAATATCAAAGCTCAATCATTAATTAATTTTTTTAATAAAAAAACAAATAATTTTATTAATTATGTTTGTTGTTTAAAAAAAAATTATATATTTGCTATTAGAAACATAATACATTATTCATTCATTTTAAAATTTGGGAGGGAAACTATCGAATAAATATTTACTATTTTTTTATCAAACAATAAAATAGAAAGGCATAATATGAGAGCCAAAAAGATTAGCGACAAAGAGCTAATTGGTAAATATTTAGATGGTGATGAAGTTGGTATCGAAATCTTAATCAATCGTCATAAAAATAGAGTATTTGCGTATATCCTTATGTTGGTAAAGGATAAACAATTAGCTGATGACATTTTTCAAGAAACATTTATAAAAGCAATAAACACACTTAAATCAGGTTCGTATAAAGAAGAGGGTAAATTTATCCAATGGATTATGCGTATTGCTCATAATTTGGTTATTGATCATTTTAGAAAATCCAAACGTATCCCTATTATTGACAATAAATCAGATACATTTAACATTTTCGACACATTAAAATATACTGATAAACCTATAGAGGACAAAATGATAAAAGAACAAATTTATAAAGACATAAAAAATCTTATTGAATTTTTGCCTAAAGAGCAAAAAGAAGTTCTTTTTATGAGACATTTTGCTAATATGAGTTTTAAGGATATTGCTGAACAAACTGATGTAAGTATTAACACAGCATTAGGCAGAATGCGTTATGCTTTGATAAATCTCAGAAAACTTATTACTGAAAAGAAAATCATTTTAAACGTATAATTTTTATACAAACCTCATCATTTCTTATATTCTTTTTTAATTCTAATATATTATTTTTTCAATATAATATATTAGAATTTCTCACGTTAATAGATTAGTTTTTATTAATTAAAATACTAAGCCTATGGAAAAAAACCATACTATGGATAAACTTATTGATTATTATTGTACTGATATTTTTAATTCAACAAAAGGGGGAAATATAGGTCCAAGTAAAAAATCAATATTATTTATTTTAAATCATTCCAGAGTTATTTCAGCTCTGAACATAAAATACCAAAAAAGTATTAATTTCATTAAAAATTAGAAATAAAGGTTGACATCAAAGTCAACCTTTTATTTTATTAAAAATTTCAAAAAATTCAAAGGATTTTCCAGTTCAATAAAAAACTTTTCATCTTTATATATTTTCACATCCTCTTGACCCTGCTCTTTATATTTATTTAATTTTTTTATAAAAAGATTAATAATCCACGGGTACTTAATATATG
>JAGGUV010000028.1 GCA_021158345.1 Bacteroidales bacterium | reverse complement strand
CCTGAAAACGGAGTAATTGTAGATGCACTTGAAAGTTTAAAAATACCACTTGTTAAAGTAAATTCAGCTGCACCGGGAAAAGTTATCACAGATGTAATGTCCAATGTTTTTCCGGCAGTAAGGTTAATTGTCAGCCCTTGAAAATCAGTTTGACTTGTACCTGATAAGCTAACATCTTTAACTGCTTGAAATATTACATTTATTTTATCATCACCTGAAATAGAAGTAAATGTTCCATTGTTTGTAAAATATCCCGATAAATTTAAACTATGGGAATTAGTATTTGTTTCATCAGCTTCAACATTTAATTTTCCACCTGAATTAATTAAAAGATCACCGGAAACGGTTAATGAATAAGAACCTCCTGTTCCAAAAGTTAAGGTTCCTATTATTGTCAGGTTATTTGGTGAATTGACTACATTTTGTTGAATTTTCACAACGTCAGTGCTTTTTATTGTAACATTGTCTCCCGCAGAAGGAACTACACCCCCATCCCATGTGGTTCCGATATTCCAAGCTCCTCCTCCACTTCCATTACTTTGAATATCAGATGCATTTAAATTTTGATAAAAAAGAATTAAAAAACTTAAAAAAATGATTTTTAGAAAAACTGAATGTTTCATAATTTTAATTTTAAGGTTAGATGTTATTTTTTATTATAAAATTTTTTAAAGCTGATTATGGCAGTTTGTTAATTGTTATTTTTTTAAATCCGAAGGATTAGTAATTATTTAAATTTTTGCTAAATATATATAATAAACGCCTGATAAAAAAATAAATATTTTTACCAAACAACTCATTTTTAGTATGTTTTATTTTTTTTAACGAATAATAAATGACCTATGACAAATATCCTTAAAAATTATATGTATGATAAATCATAAAATGAATTTTTTTAAGAAAAAATTAAAAAAAATCTTTTCTTTATTATATATTTGCATACTTATTTGAAATAGAATTTATGTTAATTATTATATCTGTTATTGTATATTTACTGGTGAGTATTATATTGGCTCTTGCCGGGAGAACTAAAAAGATTGGGTTTGCAAAAGAATTTTTTATAAGTATTTTTCTTACACCTATAACAGGTATTGTTTTTCTTAAGAAATCTGACAGAAAAGAAATAATTACAATAACAAGATACCGTTGTAATAATTGCAGATTAGAATATACCGAATATCATAAATATTGTCCTGCCTGTTTAAAAGAAGGCAAAAAAAGCATATTAATTCCTGTAAAAATGAAATCTATTTAAAATTAATATTTTTCAATTATTTAATTATCAGCATCTAATAAAATTTTTTAAAGTTATTATTAGATTTAAATTATTTCTAAACATTTATTTTTATTTTTATAGTATTATTAATTATAAAGATAAACTTATGAAAAAATTTACATTGATTTTAATTGCAATATTTTGTTTCACTTCTTTAAATATTTTTTCTCAAACAAAAAAAGACAGTCTTAATAAAAAAGACAAGGTAAAGACAGGCTGGAATTTTGGGGCTTTGCCTGCTGTTTCTTTTAATACAGATCGTGGATTTCAGTATGGAGGTATATTAAATTTATATAATTATGGTGATGGTAAAATATATCCTAAATACTATCATAGTATTTGTACTGAAATATCCCGAACTACCAAAGGTGGAGGCGTTAACCAAATTTTTTATGATTCAGAACATTTATTTAAAAATGTAAGAGTTACATCTGTTCTGAGTTTTTTGACAGAAAAAGCATTGGATTTTTATGGTTTCAATGGTTACGAAGTTAGATACAATTCAAAATGGGAGGATGACTCTGAACAAAATAAACTTGATGGAAATTATAAATCGAGGGTTTTTTACAGGCATGAACGTAAAATGGTCAGGTTTTTAACAGATTTTCAGGGCAGTTTATCAGGGAAAAAATTACGTTGGATTGCAGGTCTGGGTTTTTATAATTTTGATATTGGTACTGTTGATATTGATAAGCTTAATAAAGGTAAAAGCGATGATGATAAATTACCAGACATTGATTTACTTTATGATAAATATGTTGACTGGGGAATAATCTCTGACAAGGAAAAAGACGGGGGCAGTATATATTCTGCAAAACTGGGTTTGATATACGATACCAGAGATAATGAACCAAACCCTATGAAAGGAATTTGGACAGAAGCTATTATTAATACAGCACCTTCGTTTTTAGGCAATAATGATTTCGCTTACACAAAACTCTCTCTTATTCATCGTCAATATTTTACTTTGATAAAAGATAAACTTTCGTTTGTTTATCGTTTAGGTTATCAGGGAACTATTTCAGGACATGCTCCATTTTATATCCAGCCATACATGATAAGCTCATTTAATAAATATACTATTACCGACGGACTTGGCGGAGCACGTACTTTAAGAGGTATACTTAGAAATCGTGTTGTTGGAGATGGAATTACTTATGGTAATTTTGAGTTTAGATGGAAATTTTATAAGACTTATATCTGGAGACAAAATATTTATCTTGCTTTTAATGCTTTTGCTGATGCAGGAAAAGTTGTTAAAGATATTGATTTTGATAAAGATGAAGCAATAAATATTGCAACACAAGAAGACCCGGATTTTAAT
>JAGGUV010000147.1 GCA_021158345.1 Bacteroidales bacterium | reverse complement strand
TTCAGGCTGCAAAAGCTTTAGGAATAGAACAACCAAAAGTAGCAGTAATAGCTGCATCAGAACAAGTATTACCATCAATGCCTGCTTCTGTTGATGCAACTATTTTATCAAAAATGGCTGAGAGAGGTCAGATAAAAGGCGCTAAAATTGAAGGTCCTTTGGCTCTTGACCTTGCTATTGATATGGAATCAGTAAAAATTAAAAAAATACAAAGCGAGGTAGCCGGTGATGCTGACTGTCTTTTGTTTCCAAACATAGAATCAGGAAATGTATTTTATAAAACAAATACCAAGCTGGCAGGAGCTGAGTTAGGTGCTATTGTTGCAGGAGCAAAAGCCCCGGCAATACTTTCATCACGTGGCGACAGTATAAAAACAAAATTATATTCTATCGCACTTAGTGCTTTAATAGCTAAATAAAAAAATTATGCAGGCAATACGTTCATTAGACCAGATGGTTGACCATCTTCGTGAAAAAAAAATTAGAAAAAAAATTGCTGTTGCTTATGCACAAGACCCAAATACTATCGGTGCTATTGCAAAGGCTATTAATGAAAATTTTGTCGAAGCTTTTATGATAGGTGATAAAAAAGAAATCATAAGTAAGGCAAAAGATGAAGGTATTGACCCTGAGATTTTTAATATTATTGATATAAAAGATGAAATATTGGCAACCAAAGAAGCTGTGCGAATGGTCAAAAATGATGAAGCCGATATTTTAATGAAAGGTTTAGTTGGTACTGATAAATTTTTAAAAGCTGTTTTGGATAAACAACTGGGATTGTTGCCTCCTAAAACTACTATGACTTATGTTTGCGCCATTGAAGTGCCAAAATATCATAAACTTTTATTTGTCTCGGACACAGCAGTTTTACCTTTTCCTGATCTCAAACAAAAAATTGCCATGGTAAATTATTCTGTTAAGATGGCAAAAAAATTTGGTATTGACAAGCCAAAAGTAGCATTGATAGGAGCATCAGAAAAGGTAAGTTCTAATTTTCCAAATAGTGTTGATTATGCTATGATAAGTAAAATGGCAGAGAGAGGACAAATAAAAGATTGTGTTGTTGACGGGCCTCTTGACATTTTTCTTGCTTGTGATAAAAAAAGTGTTGAAATAAAAAAAATAAAAACACCAATAAACGGAGATGCCGATATTTTAATATTTCCTTCATTAGAAGCTTGTAATGCTTTTTATAAAGGATTGATGCTTTTTGGAGGAGGAGAGCTTGGCGGATTAATACAAGGGACAACAAAACCCGTTGTAGTAATGTCGCGCAGCGAAAGTCCAAAATCAAAATTCTATTGTATCGCTCTTTCTTGTTTAATGTCTGATAAATAATAAATAAAATTATGGATAGAATACATATTTTAGTGATAAACCCGGGATCTACTTCTACAAAGATAGCTGTGTATGAAAATACAAAATCAATATTTTTAAAGACATTAAGACACAGTTCAGAAAAGATCAATCAATTTAAAAAAATCACCGACCAGTTTCAGTTCAGAAAAGATATTATTCTTAAAGAGTTGGAAGATGCTAAAATTAACATCAATAATATTAAGATAATAGTTGGAAGAGGCGGGCTTGTGAGACCTATTGAATCGGGCATTTATTATGTAAACAAAAAATTAAAAGAAGATTTAATATTAAGTAAATTAGGCGAACATGCAAGCAATTTAGGAGGATTAATAGCTGATGACATTGCTTCCGAAATCCCGGGAGCAAAAGCTTATATTGTAGATCCTGTTGTTGTTGATGAGATGCAGGATGTTGCAAGAATTACAGGACATCCGAAATTTGAAAGAGTATCTATTTTTCATGCTTTAAATCAGAAAGCTATTGCCAGAACTTATGCTAAATCTATAGATAAAAATTATGAAGATCTGAATCTTATTGTAGCTCATCTTGGTGGTGGTACATCAGTAGGAGCACATAAAAAAGGCAGGGTTATTGACATTAATAATGCTTTGGATGGTGACGGCCCTTTTTCTCCTGAGCGTACAGGAACACTTCCTATAGGTCAGGTTGTAAAACTTTGCTTTAGCGGGGAATATTCTTTAGCTGAAGTAAAAAAAATGATCAAAGGTGAAGGTGGACTGGTGGCATATCTTGGCACTAACGATGCTTACGAAGTTGAGTTAAAAGCCAAAGCCGGGGACAAAAAAGCCCAACTTATTCAAGATGCTATGGCTTATCAGGTAGGGAAAGAAATTGGCGCTTTAAGTGCTGTTTTAAAAGGTGATGTTGATGCTATTCTCATAACAGGCGGTGTTGCAAATAATCCGTTTTTAGTTAATTATGTTAAAGAAATGGTTTCTTTTATAGCTCCTGTTATTGTTTATCCGGGCGAAGATGAAATGAAAGCTCTTGCTATGAACGGGTATTTAGTCGCTACTGGTGAACTTAAAAGTAAAGAGTATTAATTTTACTGTTGTTTTAATGGTAAATATTTTTTTTGTGATACTATCAACAACTTAATTTTAATGCTTAATGTTTCAAAACAACTAAATATAAGTTAATAAAAGATTTATCATAGACAGTATTTTGTTTTTGTATAATAATTGTTTTTGTATTTTATCATTTTCGCATTTGTCAATATTCCATTAAATTTGTGGTAGAACCATTTTTAATAAAATTTATCATTATCTAAAAAAACCCTAAATTATCCTCTTATAATAGTCTGATCTCTGTCAGGTCCAGTTGACAATATTGTAACAGGCACATTAGTTTGGGTTTCAATAAATTTAATATAATCAAGAAGTGCTTGAGGGGCTTGATCAAATGATTTAATTTTAGTAATATCTTCATGCCATCCTTTAATGTCAAAATAAATTGGCTTAATCAAATCATCATCAATTTCATAAGGTAAGAAATCAATAATCTTATCTTTATAATTATATTTGGTACAAACTTTAATTGTTTCGAAACTATCGAGCACATCAGCTTTTGTCATAACAAGGTCTGTAACACCGTCGAGCATAACAGAATATTTAAGGGCAACCATATCTAACCAGCCGCATCTTCTTTCACGGCCTGTTGTAGAGCCGTATTCCTTACCAATATCTCTTAATTTTTTACCTGTTTCATCAAACAATTCAGTAGGAAACGGACCTCTTCCAACGCGGGTGCAATAAGCTTTTACAATACCGTAAATTTTGCCTATTTTATTAGGGGCAACACCAAGACCCGAACAAACACCGGCAGAAATAGTATTTGAAGAAGTAACAAAAGGATATGAGCCGAAATCAACATCTAACAAAGTGCCCTGAGCACCTTCTGCCAAAACAGATTTTTCTTCATCCAAACATTTATTAATAAAATATTCGCTATCAATTTGTTCAATGTCTTTGATTTTCTCAACAGCTTCAAACCATTTATTTTCGTAATCATCAAAGCTAAAACCATCGATTTTAAAATCAGAAGTTTTACAATTAAACGATTCAATAATTTTAAAATGATGTTCTTTTAAAGCATTATATTTTTCAATAAAATCATTATTAAAAATTTCACCTATACGAATACCTCTTCTTGCAGTTTTATCAGTGTAGGTAGGTCCTATTCCTTTAAGAGTAGAACCGATTTTCGATTTTCCTTTTGAAGTTTCATAAACGGCATCCAAAAATCTGTGTGTTGGAAGAATAATATGAGCTTTTTTTGAAATTTTTAAATTTTTTCGTGGGTCAACCCCTTTTTTGTATAATGCTTTAATCTCGTTATTAAGGATAAAAGGATCTATAATAACGCCATTTCCAATTATATTAATTGTGCTTTCACGAAAAATCCCTGAAGGAATAATATGAAGAATATGTTTTTTACCATTAATTTCAAGCGTATGACCTGCATTAGCGCCACCTTGAAATCTTGCAACAACATCATATTTCTCTGATAAAACATCTACTATTTTACCTTTCCCTTCATCACCCCATTGTAATCCTAATAATACATCGACCTTCATATTTTTTTATTTATTATTATCATTATTATTTTTTTTACCATAAAAAAGTAATGAATGATATGAAATTTTCACACCAAATTTTTCCTCCACAGATTTTTGAATTTCATTAATTCTAGGATCGCAGAATTCTATTATCTCGCTTGTTGTAACGTCAATAAAATGATCGTGTTGTTTATTACATAATGATTTTTCATACTGTGCACAATTGCTACAAAACTGATGTTTTACAATAAGTTTACAATCTAATAATAATTCCATTGTATTATAAAGAGTCGCTCTACTTACTCTGTATTTATTGTTTTTCATTTTAACATAAAATGATTCTACATCAAAATGTTCATCAGTAGAATAAATCTCTTTAAGAATAGTATATCTTTCGGGTGTTTTTCTAAGTCCTTTTTTATTAAGATATTTAGTGAAAACATTCTCGGCTTTCTTATAATCCTCCATATAATTATCTTTCATTACTTTTTTTGTTAAAAGATTAAATTTTATCAATTCTTAACACCTTTTTTACTCCATCAATTTTCTTCAAATCATTAATAATACTATCTAAAATACTGGTATCATAAACATAAATCATCAAAAGACATTCAACTATTCCTGATTTACTTTCAATATGTAACGTTTGAATATTGATTTTATTAATTACAGAAATAATTTTTATGATTTCATTTGCAAGTCCTATTTTATCATAAGCAATAATTTTTAAACCTGTAAGGAATAAAATTTGTTTATTTTTCGACCATCTGACTTTAACAATATTATTTCCATATTCAGACATTAATTGAGTGGCTTTCAGGCAATTGATTTTATGAATTTTAACAGTATTTCCCTCAACAATTCCGACAATATCATCACCGGAAATAGGATTACAACATTTAGAAATTTCATATTTAGGATTTTCATCTAAAAGCAATCCCCTTTTTTTAAGCTTTATCTGATCAATAATAATATCAGAAACATTTTCTTTATTTTTTTTTGATTTGGAAAGAGAGAATTTTAAATATTTTAATATGCCCACACTTCCTTTACTATCAATTGCTTTATATGTACTCTTTAATTTTTTTAAATTAATTTTATCATTGGCAATATCATAATATAGATCGGTTTCAGTTTTTATATTATAATATTGCATTAATTTTAAGATATTATCTTTGTTAAATTCAAGATTAAAATGTTTAAATACTTCTTGAATTTTTTCTTTACCAATTTTAATATCTTTCTTTTTTTCTTCCTTAATAAAAGCTTTAATTTTCGATTTTGTTCTGGCAGAGACAACAAAATCAAGCCATTCGGGTTTAGGAGTTTGTTTTTTTGAAGTAATTATTTCAACTTGATCACCACTTTTTAAAACATGATTAAGAGGGACTAAATTTCTGTTCACTTTACCTGCAATAGCCTTATTACCAATCTCGCTATGAATATTATAAGCAAAATCAAGAACAGTTGATTTTTTCGGCATATTTATCAAATCACCTTTAGGAGTAAAAATAAATATTTCTTCGGAAAATAAATTTAATTTGAAATCATCAACAAAAGAAAAAGTATCAGTGTCTGATTCCTTAATATTTTCACTGATTTTTTTCATCCACTCATCTAAAGAATTATCAAATTTATCATTTTTATTATCCGACCTGTTTTTCCAAATAGCAACATACCCTTTTTCTGCAATTTCATTCATCCTCTCAGTCTTTATTTGCAATTCCACCCATTGACCAAAATCACTCATAACTGTTGTATGTATGGCTTCATAACCATTTGACTTTGGTATGGATATCCAATCCCGCAGCCTGTCTAAATTCGGTTTATAATAATCGGTAACTATAGAATATACTTTTAAACAATCTATTTTTTCTTCTTTTAAAGGAGTATCAATAATAATTTTTATAACAAAGACATCAAGAACTTCATTAAAAGAAATTTCATTTTTCTTCATTTTTTTCCATATTGAAGATATTGATCTTTCTTTACTTACAATTCTATATTTATATCCATGTCTGTCAAGAGCCTCTTTTATTGGTGAAATAAAATGGTTGATAAGTTTGTTTCTTTCTTCGCTTGTTTGTTTTAATCCGTTTGAAATATCATTATATGCAATCGGTTCAATATATTTAAGTATTAAATCTTCTAATTCCGATTTTATTGAATACAATCCAAGTCTGTTTGCTAATGGAGCATATAAATATCTTGTTTCCGAAGTAATTTTAAAACGTTTCTCCTCAGGCATAAAATTCAATGTTCGCATATTATGCAATCTGTCAGCAAGTTTTATCAAAATAACGCGTATATCATCAGAAAGAGTTAAAATAATCTTTTTAAAATTTTCAAATTGTAATGATTTATATTTTGATGATAATTGGCTAATTTTAGTAAGTCCGGCAACAATTTTACTGACTTTTTCACCAAACAATAATTTTATATCTTCAATGGTGTAGTCAGTATCTTCAACAACATCATGTAAAAGTGCTGAAACAATAGATGTTACTCCCAGTCCAATATCATGGGAACAAATATATGCTACTTCCAATGGATGATAAATATATGGTTCTCCTGATTTTCGACGTGCATTTTTATGAGCTTCCTGAGCAAAATTAAAAGCTTTCCTGATTTCTATTTTATCCTCACGAGAAAGACTATAATTATAAGAACCTAATATTCTTTTATATAATTTTAGAATCTCCTTTTTTTCTTGCTCTTTATCACTCTGATACATCTTTATATTCAAGGTTATTTATTATTTAACAAAACTACCTAAAATTATATTTTTTTAATAATTTTTGTGAAATAATTTATAAAAAATATTATTCATTGTTAATTTAAGTTTTTTTATCTAAAAAAACACACCTTGATTTTACCAATTAAAAAAAAATTAAAACCAAAATCTAAAGTAAAAATTATCAACATAATCTATATATTAATATTTTTGTCATCTTTTTTATACTGCTTACCCGTAAAACGGCTTTTAGCTGCCATAATTACTCTTCATAGAACGAATTACAGTGCTACGTAATTTTCCTCCTTACAGCTTACAGTTAGTACACACATAAGATGTACCACGGGATTTTTAAAAAATAAATTTTAGATTAAAAACTCGAAAAAATTATCCTTATTAATTACTGAAAATACCGGATTGTATTGTTTTTCGAACACATTAGGTATTTTTATTTTTTTTCGTGGATTAAATTTGAATTCATAAGCATAAATTTTGCCACCTCTTTCTTCAATAAAGTCAATTTCTTGTTTTTGTTTTGTCCGCCAGAAATAAACATTTGCTGATATTCTATTATAGTGTAAATATTTAATTCGTTCGTTAACTAAAAAGTTCTCCCATAAAGCGCCAGTATCCTGTCTGAGACTTAGTGAGTTAAAATTGGATATTATTGCATTTCTAATCCCATTATCATAGAAGTATATTTTCTTTTTTTTATTTATCTCATTTCTTAAATTTCTACTGAAAGGATTAAGTTTAAAAACAATATATGATTTTTCTAAAAGCCTGATATAAGACTCTACAGTTTTTTTATCAATTTGTAAAAAATTTGATAATTCGTTGTATGACACTTCATTTCCAACTTGAAATGCTAATGCCTGCAACAACTTTTCTATAATTTCCGGTTTTCGTATTCCATTTAATTTTAAAATATCCTTATAAAGATAGCTTGATGAAAGTTGTTTCAAAACTTCTTCTTCATCACCTATAGAATTAACAACATCGGGATAACTGCCATAAATTAATCTTGTTTCAAGTTGTTGTAATGTTTTTAAATGGCCAAAATGATTCGTAAGTTCATGCCAGCTTATTGGAAAAAGCAAAAACTCCCACTTCCTGCCTGTAAGCGGTTCATTAATACTATCAAGCAAATCAAAGGATGAAGAACCTGAAACAAATATTTTTACATTTTTAATTCTGTCTATTATTATTTTTAAAATCAGTCCGATATTTTTAATTCTTTGAGATTCATCAAAAAATACAATATTTTTTTTCCCAATGATACGTTTTAAAGATTCCGTATTAGCATTCTCAATTTGTTCCTTGTTGATAGGGTCATCACAATCAATTAGTAAATAATCTTTGTCTTTTAAGATATTTTCAACAAAAGTTGTTTTTCCTACTTGTCTCGCCCCAACAATAATAATTGCTTTTTTATCGCTAATGTGCTTATTTACTACATTATATAAATCTCTTTCTATCATTGTTATAATTTTTAATCCACAAAGGTAATAAATTTTAAAGAATGTAATCCCTAAAAGTTAATACTTTTAGGGATTATAATCCCCAAAAGTTAAAAAAATAATATTTTTAAAGCTTTAATACAAATTTTTACTGGCTACGATTTTCAAAAAGTGTCTTATATTCACCTGAAACCGATATAAAAAATTTTACAGCTTTAATGGTAATTACATCTACAATTTTTTTGCAAATTCATATGCTAATCTTTATAAACTTTATTTGTGTTAATTAAAAAAAACATCGATTTAATTTATTATTTATTAATTTTGAAATTTAATATTTAAAATCAAAATTTTTGTGAAAAAAATAATATTATCAATAATATTTTTAATTCTAATAAATTGCACATCTTTTGCAGTTAATATTAGAGCTATTGATTTAACATACAAATACAAATCAAATCTCACTTATGAATTTACATTAACCACCTATGTTTTTTCTCATAGTCCTGTTGATGAGGAATATATTATTTATTGGGGAGACGGTTCTTCCGGATTTGTTAATATTTCCGAAACTATAGCTCTCCAAAACAATATAAAAAAATGTATTTATAAAGGCACTCACACTTATTCTGCACCATATAAATATAAAGTTTTTATAGAATATTACAGCAGACCCGGCTCAATAATGAATATTCCCAATTCAATAAATCTACCGTTTTATATAGAAACAACTTTAACTATTAATCCTTTTATTGGCATTAACAGTTCACCTGTACTTTTAAACCCTCCTGTTGATAATGCCTGCATGAATCAACAGTATAATTATACAGTTGAAGCCTTTGACATTGACAATGACAGCATATCTTATAAACTGATTCCTGCCAAAGGTGTTGGAGGTAGTAATATTGAAGGTTATTCTTTTCCTGAGGCATCTAATATTTTTTCTATAGACCCGGTAAGTGGAAATATTGTTTGGGACTCACCCTTGCACCCAGGGAAATATGATATTTGTATTCTGATTGAAGAATGGAGAAATGGCATAGTGATTGGCAATATTATGAGAGATATGTTAGTAAATATTGTTGATTATCACGAAAACACTATTTCTATTAATACTGTTTCTGACACTTGCATTGAAGCAGGAGAAACTTTAAATTTTTTAGTTTCCGCTTTTGATTCAAAAAACGACACTATTACTTTAACTGCCACAGGCAGCCCTTTAATATGCGCTGAAAATCCTGCTGAATTTATTCAACCTGCTGTTGGAGGAGGCTCGGTAAGCTCTTCATTTATCTGGAATACAGACTGTCAACATATTCAAAAAAAACCATATACTGTAATTTTTAAAGCGGAAAAAATTGACTCTGCAAATTATGGTAATGAATATTATTTTGATTTTAATAATGGGATATCTGGTACTAATTGGGAGACCTCTAATCATAGAATGTTTAACAACCCATGTCCTCCTTCTGCTGACGGGACAACATATCTATGGATGGGAAATTATGCTCCTGCTCCCAGAATTGTAATCTCTCCTGAATTTGATCTCTCCTCAGGCAGATGTGAAGTGTATTTTGATATGAGATATACAGAACATACAGGTATAGATGGCTCTTGTTGTGAAGGGCCCGATCTCCCTGACGAGGGTGTTCATCTTCAATATTCAACATCAGGACAAAATGGACCATGGACAGAAATTCAATACTGGGACCCTAGTATCCCTGAACCTGCAGGTCATAATCCCTCATATATAAACTGGAATAATTATAATGAACCTTTACCTGCTGAGGCTCGAACTAGTCATACCTGCTTTAGATGGTTTCAGTCAACTAGCAGCGGCGCTGATTTTGACCATTGGGGAATTGACAATTTCAGAGTATATAATGTAAGTGTTAATATTTATAAAACTAAAACTGTAAACATAAAAGTTATTGGCCCTGCTCCTGAAAACCTGAATGCAAATATTCAAGATTGCAGCTCAGCTTTTATTTCTTGGAATAAAACTTTATGCCCAAATGCAATTGGTTATAAATTATATTCCAATGATAATTTTTGTGGATTTATTCCGGGAGTTTGCGAAAGCGGAGTGCCCGATTATACAGGCTATAAACTAATAACAACCATTAACGATATTAATGATACTTCTTTTATTGATAACAACAATGGCAATAATTTTATCCATGGTATGAAACGCTGCTATATTGTAACGGCAATTTTTCCTGATGGAGCTGAAAGTTATGCGTCAAACGAAGCTTGCATTTCTTTAGAAGATGTTACTCCTGTTATTACTAATGTTAGTATTATTAACACTGATAATAATAACGGATCTGTATATCTGGCATGGTCAAAACCCGACAGCATCAATACTTCTGTCTTTCCCGGCCCATATAAATATCTTATCTACAGAGCTGATAATTTTTCTGATTTTAATATTATTGATTCTTGTCTTGACATTAATGATACAATTTATCATGATACATTATTAAATACTTTAGAAAATGCTTTTACATATAAAATTGAGTTTTACAATAATTCTGTTGAAAACAATAATTTAATATCAACATCTGATGAGGCACAATCTTTATTTATAGATATTACAAGTTTTGATAAATCAATAGAATTGAATCTTAATGAAAATGTCCCTTGGAAAAATCAGGAATATTCTATTTTTAGAAAAAATCCGGGTTCGGAAATTTTTGATTCTATAACCACAATTAGTGATTTTCCATATTTAGATAAAAACATCATTAACAATGAAAATTATTGCTATTATATTAAAAGCAAAGGTGAGTATAGTGAACAGGGTTTTATAAGTCCTATAATAAATCTTTCACAAAAAACTTGTGGATTTGCGTTCGACAATCAGTCGCCATGTCCACCTGTATTATCTGTAAAAGTAAATTGTGAAAGAATTCAAAATGAACTATCATGGAGAAACACTTATAGTGAAAATTGTGCAAGAGATATTGCAAAATATAAAATTTATTATTCTTCGAAAGAAAATCAGGATTTAAATATTATCGACTCAATATTAGATCCTTTTGACACAACATACATACATGGTAATTTAAGCACAATAGCCGCCTGTTATGCAGTTACAGCAATAGATTCTGCAAATAATGAAAGTGATTTTTCTAATATTGTTTGTGTTGATATTGACAGTTGTTCTACCTATAAGTTACCAAACGTTTTTACTCCAAATAATGATAATAAAAACGATTATTTCAAGCCATTCCCTTATACTTCTGTTGAAAAAATTAATATTAAAATATTTAATCGCTGGGGTAAAATTGTTTTTGAGACTTCAGACCCTGACATAAACTGGGATGGAAAAAATCAGACAAATAAAAAAGAATGTCCAGATGGTGTTTATTTCTATGTATGTGAAATTTATGAATTAAAACTTTCAGGTGTAAATAAACGAACTATTAAAGGGTCAATTCAAATATTAAGATAAAAAAAGTTATAGATATAATCGTTTAAATATTATTTTTGCAATAAAATAATATTTTGTGAAGAGAATAAGAAATTTCTGCATTATTGCACATATTGATCATGGGAAAAGTACGATTGCTGATCGTTTGCTCGAATACACAGGTACTGTTTCAAAAAGGAATCTCCAAAATCAGATCCTTGATGATATGGACCTTGAGAGAGAAAGAGGTATAACTATCAAAAGCCATGCAATACAAATGCAATATGAATATAACAATGAAACATATATCTTAAACCTAGTTGACACTCCCGGGCATGTTGATTTTTCATATGAAGTATCACGTGCTATTGCTTCATGCGAAGGAGCGTTACTGATTGTTGACGCCACACAAGGTATTCAGGCACAAACTATCTCTAATCTTTATCTTGCCATAGACAACAACCTTGAAATAATACCTGTTTTAAATAAAATGGATATGCAAAATGCAATGCCTGAAGAGATAAAAGACCAAATTGTAGATTTAACAGGCTGTAACAGAGAAGACATTATTGAAGCAAGTGGAAAAACAGGCATGGGCGTTGAAAAAATATTAAATTCTATTATTGATAAAATCCCTCCTCCTGAAGGTGACTCTGAAGCACCTTTGCAAGCTCTGATTTTTGATTCTGTTTTTAACCCATTTAGAGGCATAATATCTTATATTAAAATCGTTAACGGAACAATCCGTAAAAATGATTTTGTAAAATTTGTATCTACTGAAAAAGAATATCATGCTGATGAAATTGGAGTCTTAAGCCTTGACCTTCAGCCAAAAAATATTTTAAAAGCAGGAAATGTAGGCTATATTATTTCAGGAATAAAATCTTCAAAAGAAGTAAGAGTAGGAGATACAATAACACATGTTAACAACCCCTGTGAAAAAGCTATTGAAGGTTTTGAAGTAGTAAAGCCCATGGTTTTTGCAGGTGTTTATCCTGTTGATGCCGACGATTATGAAAACCTGCGCTCTTCTATTGAAAAACTGCAATTGAATGATGCTTCTTTGACTTTTGTACCTGAATCATCTGCTGCTTTAGGATTTGGATTCAGATGCGGCTTTCTCGGATTATTACACATGGAAATAGTTCAGGAGCGCTTAGACAGAGAATTTGATATGGATGTTATCACTACCATGCCAAACGTTTCGTACAATGTGTATACCACAAAAGGAGAAAAAATTGAAGTCCATAACCCGTCAGGATTACCCGACATCAGCAATATCGACCATATTGAAGAACCATATATTAAGGCCAATATAATTTCTAAAACAGCATACGTTGGCTCAATTATGAAATTATGTATTGACAAAAGAGGCGTTCTTAAAAATCAAACTTATCTATCTACCGACAGAGTTGAGATTACAT
>JAGGUV010000018.1 GCA_021158345.1 Bacteroidales bacterium | reverse complement strand
GTAGTTTTGAAAAAAACTTTAGTCCTGCTTCGGTGGGACTTTTTTTTTATAAATCCAACTAATAATTTTTATAATTTTACAAAATGTTTGAAGACAGAAATAAAAAAAAGACAGAAATATCCGAGTTGGGAGAATTCGGATTAATAGAGCATCTTACAAAAAATATAAAAATTGAAAATACCAGCACAATAAAAGGTGTTGGTGATGATGCTGCAGTTATTGACAATAAAAATAAGCAGACATTAGTTTCATCAGACTTTTTGATTGAGGGTGTTGATTTTGATTTAACTTATACTCCATTAAAACACCTCGGTTATAAAGCAGCAATAATAAATTTTTCTGATATCATTGCTATGAATGGCATACCACAACAGTTAATTGTGAACATAGCTTTTTCGAACAGGTTTACTCTACAGGCAATAGATGAAATTTATAAAGGGATATTCTTAGCCTGCGAAAAATATAATGTTGACCTTGTTGGTGGCGACACTTCTACAAGTGTAACAGGATTGATACTGTCAATGACAGTAATAGGCAGCGCTGACAAAGAAAAGATAACCTATAGAAATACTGCAAAAGAAAATAATATTATATGTGTAACAGGCGATTTAGGTGCTGCATATATGGGGCTTTTATTATTGGAACGTGAGAAAAGTGTGTTTGAGGCAAATTCTGATATGCAACCCGACCTTGAGGGCAATGATTATATTCTGGAACGTTTTCTTAAACCTGAAGCAAGATTAGATATTATTGAGACTTTTAAAACTTTAGATATTTTACCTACTTCAATGATTGATATTTCTGATGGTTTGGCTTCTGAAATAATACATTTATGCAAAGCTTCAGATGTTGGCTGTAATTTGTATGAAGAAAAAATTCCTATAGATCAAACAGCTTATAATGCATCTATGGAATATAAAATAAATCCTACTACATCGGCATTGAATGGTGGAGGTGATTATGAAATATTATTTACCATTAAGCAAAAAGATTATGAAATGCTTAAACATAATCCTAATATTACATTTATTGGATATATTACTGAAAAAGCTTCAGGAATAAATCTTATTACTAATGGAGGCGGGCAGGTTCCAATTACAGCTCAGGGATGGGGTAAAGACAAATAATTATCTGTCGAAGAATGCAATTTTTTGATAATTAAAATTTTGATGAAGGCTAATAACAAAAATTATGAAAAGCTAAGTTCAATAATAAAGACTTTACCTGAAAAACCCGGCGTATATCAATTTTTTGATAAAAATGATGAGATTATCTACATAGGCAAAGCAAAAAAATTAAAAAAACGTGTAGCTTCATATTTTAAAAATCCCGAATCTTTATCAGGCAAAATTGCTGTTCTTGTAAAAAAAATTTTTGACATAAAATTTATTGTTGTCAACAGCGAAATTGACGCTCTTCTTCTTGAGAACAATTTAATTAAAAAATACAAACCACGGTATAATATTTTATTAAAAGATGATAAAACATATCCATGGATTTGTATAAAAAACGAGCCTTTTCCCAGAGTATTTGCAACAAGAAATATTATAAAAGACGGGTCTTTATATTTTGGCCCTTATGCTTCGGTTAAGACTATGAATACTCTGCTGGAGCTGATAAGACAATTATATCCTATAAGAGATTGTAAACATAATTTATCTGATAAAAATATAAAGGGGAAAAAATATAAATTGTGCTTAAATTATCACATTGGCAAATGCAAAGGTCCATGTGCCGGACTTGAAACCAGAGAAGAATATGATAAAGATATTAATGAGGTTAAAGAAATTTTAAAAGGAAATTTCAAAACTATAAAGCAAGAGCTAAACAGGAAGATGCATGAATATGTTGAGAAATTAGAATTTGAAAAGGCTCAAATAGTAAAACAAAAAATTGAATCTTTAATAAAATATCAAAGTAAATCAGTAATAGTAAATCCAATGATAAACAATGTAGATGTTTTTTCAATTATTACTGAAGAGAAATTTGCTTATGTAAACTTTATAAAAGTTGTTAATGGTTCAATTATTCAGGCTCAGACAATAGAGATACAAAAAAAATTAAATGAAAGTCCTGAAGATATTCTTTTAATGTCGATTATTGATTTCCGGCAGAAATACAATAGCAATTCTAAGGAGATAATAATACCTTTTAAACTTGATGTAAATATCCCGGATACAAAATATACAATCCCAATAAAAGGAGATAAAAAAACTTTATTAGACTTATCCGAAAGGAATACAAGATATTACAAATTAGAAGTACAAAAAAGGAGATCATTAACAGACCCTGAACTAAACATAAAAAATATCTTAACCAAAATGAAAAAAGACCTTAGGATGAAAGAGCTTCCTTATCATATCGAAGGTTTCGACAACTCAAATATTCAGGGGACAAATGCAGTGTCGTCAATGGTAGTATTTAAAAATGCCAAGCCCAGCAAAAAAGATTACAGGCATTATAATATAAAAACTGTTACAGGTCCTGATGATTATGCTTCAATGGAAGAGGTTATTTACAGAAGGTATAAACGTCTGACAGAAGAAAAAAAACCATTGCCCCAGTTAATAGTCATTGATGGTGGAAAAGGGCAGCTGCATTCTGCACTAAAAAGTTTAGAAAAATTAGGATTAAGAGGTGAAATTAGCATAATAGGAATAGCAAAACGATTAGAGGAGATATATTTCCCTAACGATTCAATTCCTCTTTATTTAGATAAAAGAACAATTACATTAAAAATAATTCAGCAAATACGCGATGAAGCTCATAGATTTGGTATAACACATCACAGAAAAAAAAGGCAGAAATCGACAATAAAAACAGAATTAACTTCAATAAAAGGGATAGGAGAAACTACATCAATTACACTTTTAAAAAAGTATAAATCGGTAGAACAAATAAAAATCTTAAGCCTTGAGGAATTAGAAAAATGTATTGGAAAAAGCAGGGCAAAAATTATCTATAAATATTTTCAGAAAAAGGCATAAAAAAACCCGATTACAAATAGTAACCGGGTTTTAGTATAATATTTTTTTTATTGTAAAGTAAATTTAATTGGCATGTTAAACTGTACTCTAACAGGTTTATTTCTTTGTCTGCCAGGATTCCATTTAGGCATAGCCTTAATAACACGAATAGCTTCTTCGTCACAGCCACCGCCAATACCTCTTAAGATTTTAATATGAGTAACCGAACCATCAGGCTCAACAACAAAAGTAATATAAACAACTC
>JAGGUV010000082.1 GCA_021158345.1 Bacteroidales bacterium | reverse complement strand
ATTCGTAAAGGTCAGCTCCCATACCTGCAACATCACCTACGTTATCACCAACATTATCGGCAATAGTAGCCGGATTTCTCGGGTCATCTTCGGGAATACCTGCTTCAACTTTTCCTACTAAGTCGGCACCAACATCGGCAGCTTTAGTAAAAATACCACCACCAACTCTTGCAAATAAAGCTTGGGTAGATGCTCCCATACCAAAAGTAAGCATTGTAGTAGTGATAATAACAAGATTGTGACCCCCTGCAACTGATGCTGGATAAACAGCATTAAGAATAATAAACCAGATTGAGATATCAAGCAAACCTAAACCTACAACAACTAATCCCATTACAGCACCACTGCGAAAAGCAACTTTAAGAGCACTGTTAAGCGATTTTGTTGCAGCAAAAGTTGTTCGTCCTGAAGCATAAGTTGCTGTTTTCATACCGATAAATCCGGCTAATCCCGAAAAAAATCCTCCTGTCAGGAATGCAAACGGTACCCATGGATTTTGTAAATGGAATCCATAAGCAAGTATTGCAAAAATAATTGACATAATAATGAAAAATATTCCCACTATTTTGTACTGTTGTTTAATGTATGCCATAGCTCCTTTCCGAACGTGTAAGGCAATTTTCTTAATTGTTTCAGTCCCCTCACTTTCTTTTAGCATTTGTTTGTAAAAATAATATGCAAACGCTAATGCTATAACTGATGCAATAGGAACAATCCAAAATAAATTACTAATCATTTGTTTACTTTTTTAGTTTAAATTTATTATTAATTAATTGTTTACAATTTTATTTGATAATCATATTATTAATGAGTCCACTCCGAAAAGTGTGTTTTCGTTATTGCGAACGAAGTGAGACAATCTTAATGTGCTAAATTACAGACATATAGACTGTTTTATTCCTCGCAATGACTTGACTTAGCGACTTTTTGGAATGGACTCATTATTGTTATATTTAATATTTTAATTATTGATTATCATTTTTGAGCCTACAAAGATATTCCGTTAATGTTAAAAACAAAAATATTTTTTAATATATATGAGTCCAATATAAAAAAACCAGTATAATTTTAGCCCACATTCGTTAGATATTTGGAATTCCAATTCAATTTCTTACTTATATGAGCTGTAATTTGAGTTAAATTTTGTTATATCTGGAAAATAGTTTTTAGACTGAACTCATTTATAATTATGAGTCCATTCCGAAAAGTTGCTAAGCGGTTTGCTTACAAAAAGCACAAAACTTATAAGTCTGTACGTTAGTTTATTATAAAACCGCTAAGCAGCTAAAACTTGATAATTTTAGTTTTCGGAGTAGACTTAATTATTAATAAATAATTCGATGAGCCAAACTGGTTAACTATCCTTTAAAATAGTATGGTTAAGAATTAGAATTTCTCCTTAATTTTTCCATATTTTCGTAATGCGACAATTGCATTTACTGCTTGTTCAGCTGTCGAATAAGCAGGAATTCCATTTTTACGAAGCTTGATAATTGAGTCGAAACATTCTTGTCCTCCCTGACATTCCATAACAAATGGTTTTCCTAAATGTTTATATTTATTATACATTTCAATATAAACATCAGTCACAGCTGCTACATCTGTTACCGAGGTAGGACAAATAGATCCATAAATACCGGAAACATTTGGATCACAAACTGCCTGGCTGATTGCACCTTTATAATTTTTAGGTGTGGCAGTACCTGAAATATCAACTGGATTAAGAGGTGAACCAAACATAGGCATGTATGCACGTATCTTTAAACTCAAAATCAGGGATATTTCGCTTAACTCACGCATTGGCATTCCTTTTCGTTCAAAATGATCGCAAGACAACAATCCTGAACCACCTCCGTTAGTAATCATCACTACATTATCATCTTTCAATGGCGGTTGTAACCCCAGAGCCAGTGAAATATCAAGAAATTCCTCCCATGTTTCTGCTCTAATTGCTCCAGCTTTTTCATATAATTTATCATAATAGGCATCATCGGTGTTTGTGTTTTCTGAAGCTGTATGAGCAAATGCTGCTTTGTTTCCGATTTTTGATCCTCCAACTTTAATAGTAACTACAGGTTTTTTGGCAACTACATTATTACAAGCTTGGACAAATGCTTCAGGGCTATCAATGCCTTCACTATAAACGGAAATACATTTGGTATGTTCGTCATTAGCAGCATACATAATAAATTCAGAGAAATCGACATCTGCCTTATTACCTAAACCCACGAAAAAACTCATGCCAAAGTTAAGCATTTGTGATGTGCCAAGGGCAGCCAGCAAGTTAGCACCTGATTGAGAAATCATGGCAACATGACCTTTTACTGGAAGATAAGGTATAAAACCACAATTAAAATTCAAAAAAGGACTCCCCATACCAACGAGATTTGGTCCGATTAGAGGAAGCTTATTATCCCGACAATATTGTGTTAACTCATTCTGTAATTTACCTCTTCCGATTTCTTTAAAAGCACTTGTTGCAATAACGACAATTTTAGCTTTTTTTGCAACAGAATGTTCCAAAATCATTTTCACGAGGTGAGCCGGAACTGCGATAAAAACCAAATCAACTTCATCAGGTATGTCTTTAACAGTTTTATATGCTTTTAAACCGTGAACTTTTTCCGCTCTTGGATTAACAGGATAAATTTTTCCTTTGTATCCATATTTGTTTAACCCTTCTATAACCTTGTAGCCTACCTTTCCGTCATATCGGGAGGCTCCGACAACAGCAATAGAAGCTGGATTAAGGGCGTATTTTAAATTATCAATAACATATTTTCTTGGTGCTTTTATTTTCATTTTTTATCCTCCTTTCCTGCTATTGTGCAATACAAAGGTGAGTTCTTATCTGTGCGATCTTCTAAAAAATCATCAGTAAATACACACTCTTCCCAAAATCCGTTTTTCTCGTCCAAACGGCAAACCCATCTTCTGAACATCCAATCAACATTTGATTCCTTAATTTCCTCTACTTCAGCATAGCTGCTTATTTTTTTGCGTAGTGCATCAATGTCTGAAATTTCATTATAGGCAAAACAGACAGCATCGTAAAATGCATCGCTAAATTCTTTTACCATGTTAAATTCCGGAATAGCAACCAAATCATCGACAATCTCAGCTTTACGGTAACTTGGTGTCGTTTGAAACATTTTTATAACAAACATTTTTTCAGTTAATCCAAGCTTCGGAAAATTCAGGTGGAACAAAGGGACAATAATTCTTTTTTCTTCCACAAGACTTTTAAATCCATTTAGCATGTCATTTTCATCTAAACCTGAAATTTGATGCAGAACCTTAAAGTCGAACATGTCCTTTACGGGTTTTTTATCGTTCAAAGCTTTAAAGATTTTTAAGTCGTTAAGGTCTAGCAATTTTTGCATTTTTGCCAATTTTTCAAGCTGCCCTGTTCCCCATATATTGTCACGAAATGTTTCAGAAGTCGAATCCCACATGTTTACATGCGATTCGCGAATATCACGACGTATTGGACAGATATGAACAAATTCTACACATGGATTATCTTTACATGGAGTGATAACAGTAGAAAGCAAATTGTCTAAAACACGCATATGATTTCCGTTATAGAAATCAAAATCTCCATCTTTACATTTGTATCCTGTGCAAATATCATCTTTGTTTTGAAACCATTGTGCGAGTTCTGCTTTTTCAGTTTCAGAAGTTCCTTCTTTTAGTTTTACGAACCAATAATAAAGTCCATAACCGTAAACCTGCGTGGCAGGATTCATAACATACATGATGAGATGTTCATTATACATTCGCTTCATGCGTTTAATGATGTCTTTCTTATCCAATTTGGTAGCTTTTGACAGGTATTCCATGTTAAAAACTTCCGGATGGATTTGATAAGACGATTTAGCTACATTGTATGCACTCATGGTAGCATCATCTAAACCTACAATTCCAGGTTCGAGAAAACCTATGCCTCTTGGATCAAAAAAATACTTTTTTTTCCATGCTAACTGGTCTTCACTTCCAAGAGAATAGTCCAGTTGTGATTTTTTTTCCATTATTACCTCCTTTTTTTAATTAATAATGAATATTAATATTCAAGATGTATGCCATAAATAATTTAGTAAAAGAAAATGAAGAAAATAAAGATAAAGCACCTGCTAAAAATAAGATTAAAAGGAAGATAAGTTTCCCCTTTCATCTAAAAGTAATCATATAATATTTTTCATTAACCCGAAAAAGGATGTAACTTTTATAAACAAGTGTTAATTTTTTGAACAATTATTATTGTACATTTTTATTTTTTTATACAACGTATTTCTGGATATTCCCAAAATACGTGCGGCTTGGCTAATATTGTTGCAACTTTTTTTCAGAGCATCCATAATAATGGTTTTTTCATTTTTAGATAATAAACTTTCCTGCTTTTGTTTATAAAATGATATTGATTTTTGCTGAAGATAATCGGGTAAATCCTCAATTGTAATCTTATTCTCACTGGAAAAAACAAGGGCATATTCAATTACGTTTTCCAACTCACGCACATTACCCGGCCATTTATATTTTTTAAAAATTTTTAATACTGAAGATTCGATGGCAATTTTGCTTTGATTGGGCTGAGCATGCTTTTTAATAAAATGCTTTACCAGTAAAATGATATCCGATTTTCGTTGTAAAAGATTTGGCATATGAAAGTGAATAACATTCAAACGATAATACAAGTCACTTCTGAAGTTTCCAGAATTAACTTCCTGCTCAATATTTTTGTTTGTTGCAGCAATGATGCGGACATCAACAGGTATGGCTTTTGTTCCTCCTATCCTTGTTATCTGCTTGTTTTGCAAAACGCGTAGCAGTCTGATTTGTAAATTTTTTGGCATTTCGCCAATTTCATCAAGAAAGATGGTGCCTCCGTTTGCTAATTCAAATTTACCAATTTTTCCATTTTTATCGGCATCTGTAAAAGCCCCGCTTTCATATCCAAAAAATTCACTTTCAATTAATTCATGTGGAATCGCCCCACAATTGATTGCAACAAATGGCCCGTAAGCCCTATAGCTTTCATTATGAATAGATTGAGCTAACAGTTCTTTTCCTGTCCCGCTTTCACCTGTAATAAAAATATTTGAATCGCTTTTTGACGCTCTTTTAGCCCGCTTAAGTATTAACAAAAATGATTTGTCTTTCCCTATTAAATCTTTAAAATAATAATTTGCAGTTTGTCCTGTCGCTATATTTGAGGTTGTTGCATAAGTTTTTATTTCTTCAAAAATGTTAACGGTTTCATTAAGTTGGTTATTATCATCAAATTTGGGAATTTGTTTTTTTAAGCGATATTTATAATTTGCCTTTCGTCTATCGATAAATAATTCTGAATTTGGATTTTTTATTCGAGAACCATTTAATAGTAGTGGTTGAAAATTCAGAACATCTTCTATTTTTTTTCCAATTATATTTTTTATATTTTCGTTAATAATACTGGCAGCTTTTTTGTTAATATTCTTAATTAACCCAAAATTATCAACAGTAATTATAGCATCTGATACCGAGTTAAATATGGAATGATAATAATTACTTAAAACAACGAGTTTACTATTTTGTTTTTGTAATCGTATCTGATTTTCAATCCCCATTTGAGCGGCAATCATTATTCCAAAAATATTTTTGTCCATATTTTTAAAATTGGCTGCCAACCCAAGGATTCCTATTAGCTCATCATTGTTGCCTCTTAATGGAATTGCAGAACAAGAAGTGTTTTTAAGTTCGAAACTATATTTTTCACTTGACATGTAGGGTACTGTTATATTGTTGTTTAAAGCAATTGCAACAGCTGTAGTTCCAACTGCTTCCTCATCCCATGATGCCCCAACTCTAAAATTAAATTGCTTTTTAAAAAACAAGATATCTTTATCTTCGCCAACTATATGGATTAAGTTACCAAACTCATCGGTAAGATATAATAAATATCCTTGTCCTTTAATTATATCATATATTTTATTCATGTAAGCACCAATGATATTTATTTGGTTCTGTTTTAATTTTAAAGTGTTTCTTAATTCTTGCAAAGAAAGATTTTTACAAGATTTACACTTGATCGGATTAACATTATAATTTCGACTTCTTTCCCATGAAGCAACAATTTTATTGTCGATATTAGTAGGTTTTATGCCATTTTTAATAAATTTATGCCATTCATTAAATAATCTTTTGTCATCTTGTGGTATATAGAATAGAGTTCCCATTTCGTGTATTTATTTTTATGCTGAGTTCAGCTATAAATATAATTTTTTAGTTTTAATTTTGATTTAGCAAAGTTATTAAAAATTTGATTGGGAAAGAAATCCCAGTCTTTTTCTTGGCATATTGTTTAACTTATATCGGACATTGTCTATTTGTTTTCTGATAACAACATATTCTTTTCCTTCAGTTCTGGCTACTTATTTGTTACGGGCTGTAATCTTCTGCCTTGTAAATGGAATTAATAGATAATTTTTTTTGAATAACTTGACTAAAGTTTCGGACTTCATAAAATATTTTATATCAACAAAATAATAAGGATAAAAAAAGTTGCATATTTTATTATAAATATTTATTTTTGAAGTTGTTATAATCAAAATAACATGAATTTTGAAATATGCAATCAAACAAAGGCAATAGAAATATAGAGCAGATAGAAAAAATCGCAATAAATTCAGTTCAAATTACTCAAAGCATTAGCGATGTGATAGGTAAATTTTGCTTAAAATCACTATTTAAAGATACCGCTATAGTAAAATGTTCGGGAGTATTGTCATCAACAATAAAAATGGAGTTACTGATTTTTCCATTTTATGGAGCAGCAAGATATTTGCCCTGTTCAAAAGCAGACAAAACAAGACGGAAGCAGGGAAGACGGATGCTTATTATGATTTGAAGAACAATCAAAAAGTCAAGTGGTGGTATTTATTGCTCTCCATGACAAAACGCTTTAAGTTTTTGGCAAGTAAAAATAAGGATGAAGCAATTGTCAGTTAAGGAAACGGGAAGATCAATAAAAATAGTTTCTATGGCAAAGATAGGTATGGCAAAATATAAAATATTAAGTGCGGGCAGATTTTTAAATCCGAAAGAGATGCTCATACGTTACAACAGAAAGCAAGGCAGGGTTAGTCGAAAATACAAAGCAAGACACATTCAATAACAATTGGAATATCAGGGAGTCATGGTAAAAATATTTCTCATCAAATTTGGCACAAATGCCAAATCAAGAATGCTTATAACCACTGATTTGAATATTAGTTTTTCCAAAATCATGGACGTTTACAAGATACGTTGGACAATAGAAGTATTCTTTAAAGAAAGCAAACAGTATTTGCTGTTGGGCAAAAGCCAATCTAAAGATTTTTATGCACAAATTGCAGACATTACACTTGCCCTTATACGCTGCTTATTATTAAGCTATTATGAACGAACCCGCTATAGAATCACAATTGGAGGTTTATTCAGAGAGTTGGCACAAGCATCAATACAAGAGAATTTATTGGCTGACATAAGCGAATATTTTTTGGAGCTGTTAAGAATTTTTGCAGAGTTTGCCGGCATAAATTTTATAAAGTTTTTACCAAGAGCTGTTAACAAGCAGTAGAGCGGTACAGATTGTTGATATTTTGAATATTCGTACGCTGCTTGAAAAACAAGCCGCATAGCGTTATTCATTATTATCAGGAAAATGTAATTAGTCTGGCAACTAATTGCGTTACAGTATTATACAATTATAAATACAGTAGATAAAGTCGAAAAATCAATCTTTAAATTATTGAAATACAGATATAACTGAAGTCTGAAACTTTAGCTGTTTAATCTTTGATTTCTAAAATTTTATAATTTTTGATTAAAAAAATGACATTATGTTTTTATAATATTTGATTTATCTTTGTAAATATTTTTTAATAAAAAAATTGAATAACAGAAATAATTAATATTTTTGAATAATTTTATGCAGAAGATCGAACTAAAAATATTAGGTATGTCGTCAAGTCAAACTCAAGTGGGTGCTTATGCACTTATTTTGGGTGAAGTTAACGGAAGAAGAAGATTGCCTATAATTATTGGAGGATTTGAAGCTCAAGCTATTGCCATAGGACTTGAAAAATTAAAACCTACTCGTCCCTTAACACATGATTTATTTAAAAATTTTGCTGAAGCTTATAATATTATTATTAAAGAAATTATTATTGATAAGTTTGTTCATGGTGTATTTTTTGCCAAATTGATTTGTTTTGATGGTAAATCTTTCAGGGAAATTGACTCACGTACTTCTGATGCTGTTGCTCTTGCAATTAGATATGATTGTCCTATATATACTTATGAAAAAATTTTATCAGAGGCTGGAATTATTATTGATGAAGAGAGTCAGGTTGAAGAAAAAGATGACTTATTTAATGATGTTTCTGATGAAGAACATGACAATATTAATATAAAAAATGAATTTTCAGGATATTCTTTAAATGAATTATCTGAGCTTTTGTCAGAAGCTGTGGAAAATGAAGATTATGAAAAAGCTTCTCTTATTAGAGATGAAATTAATAGACGAAAACAAAATAAATAAACCTTTTAAGACTTGTATTTTTAATGTTTTATTAAAATAAAGTTTTACTAATAATATTACAGTTTTTTCTGTGAATAATTAAATTACTAATGAAGCAATATTTAGATTTATTAGAACATGTTTTAACAAATGGTGTTAAAAAAAATGACAGAACAGGTACAGGAACAATAAGTACTTTTGGATATCAGATGAGATTTGACCTGCAAAAAGGATTTCCTTTGCTGACAACAAAAAAATTGCATCTTCGTTCTATTATTTATGAATTGCTTTGGTTTTTAAACGGTGACACAAACATTAAATATTTAAATGATAATAATGTTAGAATTTGGAATGAGTGGGCTGATGAAAATGGTGATTTAGGTCATATATATGGTTATCAATGGCGTTCGTGGCCTGCTTCCGATTCAAAGCATATCGATCAAATATCAAATCTGATAAATGATATTAAAACAAATCCTGATTCCAGAAGATTATTAGTTAGTGCGTGGAATGTAGGCGACTTAGACAAAATGGCTTTGCCCCCTTGTCATATACTTTTTCAGTTTTATGTTGTTAATGGAAAACTTTCGTGCCAGTTGTATCAACGCAGTTGTGATATTTTTCTTGGCGTTCCTTTTAATATTGCTTCATATGCTTTGCTTACTATGATGGTAGCTCAGGTATGCGATTTGGAACCCGGCGATTTTGTCCACACTCTTGGTGATGCTCATATTTATCTTAATCATATCGAACAAGTTAAACTCCAATTAACACGTAAGCCTTATCCTTTGCCAAAAATGAAAATAAATCCTAATGTTAAAGATATTTTTTCTTTTAAATATGAAGATTTTAGTATTGTTGATTACATTGCTCATCCACATATAAAAGGCAAAGTATCCGTTTAATTTTTTAACATTTTTTTATGATATCAATAATTGTAGCAATAGCAGAAAATAACGCAATAGGTAAAGATAATAAGTTATTATGCCATATTCCTGGCGATTTAAAAAGATTTAAAAAGCTTACAACCGGCAAAACAGTAATTATGGGTCTGAAAACTTTTAAATCATTACCTAACGGGCCTTTACCAAACAGAAGAAATATTGTTATTACAGATAAAAAAAATCAAAAAATCGATGGTTGCGATATGGCTTATTCTATTGAAGAAGCTGTTGAGATGTGTAACACTGATGAGGAGAATTTTGTTATCGGTGGAGGCTCAATATACAGACAATTTTTACCTTTGGCTGATAAATTATATATCACCAAAGTTCATCATAATTTTGATGCTGATACTTTCTTCCCTGAAATAGATTATTCAAAATGGAAATTAATTTCAAGCAAAAAAATTACAAAAGACGTAAAATACCCCTTTTCTTATTTGACTTTTGTGAAATAATGTTGTATTTTTACAAACATTAATTTCTTGTTTATTAATTAATTTTAATTTATTTATTATGAAAAAATATTTAGTTTTACTAAGTGTAATTTTTTCATTATTTTTTCTTCTTAGTTGCGATTTAAACACTGATGATGATAATGGGGGAGGAGGTGGTGTATTCACATATAGCACTGTGATAAAATATGGAGTTTCTGTTCAGTTTGTGACAGAAAGTAGCAGTGCTAAAGATGGAATTGAAAATGTTGAAAATGTTACAATGGAAATTACAGGCCCTGATGCAGGACTTGTAAAGACAATCAGTGGATCTACCGATTTTGAAGTTGAAAATGGTTTTATTTGTCTTGATTTAGTTAGTGATGTAAGCCCTTCAGAATCTAATCCTGTATCTTTTAATATTGTTGCAAAAGCTTCAGGATATCTTACTACTATTCAGCCTGTTTTAATTGAAGATACTAGTTTACAGGTTTTAGTTGTAAATATGTTAAATCTTGATGACCCTCCTGAAGGAGTATCTGTTAAACAACAGAGTTTTAGTGTTGGTGATGATGGACTTAGTGAGGAAGTAACAATTGAAACTTCTTTGGAAAATAAACCTGAAGGTGCGATAATAAAATTTGAAGAAGGCACTAAATTTCTTGACGAAGCAGGAAATCCTGTCACAGGAAATATTATTGCTACAATAGTACATTTTGATAACCGTTCAGAGTCTTCATTAATTAATTTCCCCGGTGGTTATACTGCTTATTCTGCAAAAGACAGCTTAGGAAATACAATGGATCCTATTGTATTTGCTACTGCAGGTTTTATGTCTATGGATTTTGAAACGGAAGGTAAAGTAAAAATTGACAGTTTTTCTAAACCTATGGAAATGACAGTTGGCTTGAATGATACAACTCATAATCCTGATAATAATGATTTAACAATTCAAAAAGGTGAAAGTTTGCCTGTTTGGGGTATGGACCCCGAAACCGGTACATGGAAAAATTTAGGAAATTCTAATATTGAAGAATCCGAGGGAAAATATTGGCATTATTATTATCGATGGCGTTGGTATCGCTGGCATTATTGGTGGCATTGGGGCTGGTATTGGTGGAGATGTAATGTAGGTGCCAGAATTGATATACATTCTAATATTACAAAAGGGAGCTATTATGATAATTATTATTTTTGCCGTGCTGTGAGCCATTATTATGGTACTCGCTGGAGAGGTTATCACAGATTTTTTGATGGTCATAAACTCTATTGCAGGTGGTGGAGATATAGTGATAATATCAATTTTATAGCTTATCTACGTCATAATTGGTATTGGTGGTATTATGGCTGGTATGGTGGTATATTGGGACAAACAGGATATTTTAATGCCTGTACAGATAATCCTCAAATGCAGATTCATCATCCTTTTGCTAATCAACCCATTGAGATAACTGTAAAAGCGTATTGTCCTGATAATCCAAACATTAATGTTACTCCCTCATTAATTGTCTATTATCGTGATATAGGCTCTTATTGGAAATATTTAGGATATGTTAGAAAGGGACATTTAAAAACTACAAAATTGGCTATTAATCATACTTATGAATTTGGTACATGGTTCGATGGCAAATGGTATCATGTTAATTTTACTTTTAATAAAGATTCTTATTTTTGGGAGTTTTATCTTTCACAAAGTTTTTGTGAGCAATATTTATAAGATATTTAATTTAACTGGTGTTTTATTGAATAGTTGAGACTACTCCGAAAACTAAAGTCATCAATTTATAGCCGCTTAGCGGATTTATAACAAACTGACGTACAAGTTTATAGCTTTCAGTCTTTTTGTAAAGTTAACTGTTTAGCGGCTTTTCAGAGTTGATTCATAGTTATTAAATAATTGTATAATTCCTTTCTATGTTTTTCTTTTCTTTTTTTTGGCAGCAGGGAAAAGAATATTATTTAAAATTAATCTGTAACCTGCAGAGTTAGGATATAAGTCTAAGTCAGTAGGAGGGTCGCCAACAAAATGTCTGTAGTCTTCAGGGTCATGCCCTCCAAGAAATGTCCATGTGCCTTTTCCATATTCTCCATGAATATATCTTGCTTCGTTAGCTCCTTTATTTTCTCCCATTATTAATACATTCGATTTTATATATTTTTTGTTGAATGCAGTTGTTTGCCCCATAAAACCTTTTATCACAGTTTCGTGATCTTGACACAGCATTGTAGGAACAATATCCCATTTAGCGGAAAATTCGAATAATGTAAAAAAATCATTTGTTTTACTTAATTTTCGTGTGGAAGTAACATCAATAGAGGATATTTCATATTCGTATGGATTAAGGCTTATTTTAAAATCTTTAAAAGCAAAACAATTATTATAATTTAATTTTGATTGAGCATCAGGATCAATAGGATCACCATCGAACATAATATCGCATATATCAACACCGTCAGCAGCGAGAGCGACATCAAAACTATCAGTGGCAGAACACATTGCGAACAAATAACCACCACCTGCCACAAAATCTTTTATCGTTTTAGCAACAGCAAGTTTGCATTCTGAGACTTTATTATAACCTAAATTTTTTGCCATTAGTTCTGCTGCTTTTTGGTTTTCAATATACCATGGAGCATTTTTATATGAAGCCCAGAATTTACCATACTGACCTGTAAAATCTTCATGATGAAGATGCAGCCAATCGTAAAGAGGAAGCTTCCCGCCTAAGACATCTGCATCATAAACAATATCATAAGGAATTTCAGAATATGTTAGCACAAGAGTTACAGCATCATCCCAAGGTTGTTTGTTTTTAGGAGAATAAACAGCAATTTTAGGTGCTTTCTGTAACTTAACAATACTCATATTTATTTGTGGATCCGATATCTCACGTAATATTTCTGTAGATTGAACATCAGCAATAATATTGTAAGAAACGTTTCTGATAATACATTCGTTTTCAATAACATCATTGTATTTGCACATAAAACTGCCTCCACGATAATTTAGCAGCCAGTCAATCTCAACATCATTTTTTAATATCCAGTAAGCAATACCATAAGATTTTAGATGATTTTTTTGAGTGTTATCCATTGGTATAAGGATATATGCTGCCTTAAGTCCTGAAAAACATAGAATAAAGAAAAATATAAGTATTAGACGTTTCATTATTAAAAATTATTTTTTAAATATTTTATGTAAAAAAATTAAAATGGTGGAGCATCATCATTCATTTTCGACTGACGTGTAATGGTTTGTTTTAAGCCAAATTCTTCATTTGGGGTTAAATCGAAATTATCGTCTTGTTCAATATTTTCAGTATTTTCAATATTATTGAATTTTGCAAATCTGCTTTTAAAACTAAGATTAATATCTTTAAGAGGACCATTTCTGTGTTTTGCGATAATAATTTGTGCAATATCTTTTAAAGAATTTCCATCTTCATCTTTATCTATTTTATAATATTCGGGTCTGTAAATAAATATAACAAGGTCGGCATCTTGCTCAATGGCACCGGATTCTCTGAGGTCAGAGAGTATAGGTTTTTTTGAGCCTGCTCTGGTTTCAACAGATCTGTTTAACTGTGATAATACAATAATTGCAATGTTTAATTCTTTAGCAAGAGCTTTTAAAGACCTTGAGATAGTAGAAATTTCCTGTTCTCTGTTACCTTTGTTTTCACCTGCTGTATTCATCAGTTGAAGATAATCTATTAGAACCATTTCAATACCATGTTGTTCTTTGAGTCTTCTGCATTTTGCTCTTAATTCAAAAATTGATAAAGCAGGTGTATCGTCAATAAAAATTGGTGCTTCAACAAGTGATGATATCTTTTCATTTAATCTGTCCCAGTCATTATTACCTAAGTCTCCTTTTCTTAATTTTTCAGATGAAATTTCTGTTTCACTTGAGATAAGTCGTGTTACTAATTGTATAGAAGACATTTCAAGAGAGAAAAATGCTACAGGCTTATTAAATAATACAGCGGCATTACGGCATAATGTTAAAGCAAGTGCTGTTTTTCCCATACCTGGACGACCGGCAAGAACAATTAAATCAGATTTTTGCCATCCTGATGTAACTGCATCTAAGTTTGTAAAGCCTGAACCAATACCTATAAAACTACCTTCTGATTCCTTTGCTGCTTTTATTTCGTCAATAGCAGTTTTTATCAACGATTCCATGTCGTCATAATCTCTTCTAAAGTTTTTCTCACTTATACTAAAGAGTCTTGACTCAGCTTTATCTAATAAATCAAATACATCTGTTTTATCTTCATAAGAGTCTTTAATAATTTCCGAAGATATTCTTATAAGTTCTCTTTGAATATATTTTTGAGTTAAAATTCTTGTATGAAATTCAATATTAGCACCCGATACTACTCTGTTTGTTAATTTTGTAATATAATATGCTCCACCAACTTCTTCAAGTTTGCCTGTCCTTTTAAGTTCATTTGTTACAGTAAGGATATCAACAGGCTTTCCAACTTTGTTTAAGTCAAAAATTGCTTTAAATATCAGTTTATGAGCTTCTGTATAAAAAATATCGGGTTTTAAAATATCAATAACTGTTGATAATGCTTTTTGTTCTAACATTAATGCACCAAGCACTGCTTCTTCAATTTCTATGGCTTGTGGCGGGACCTTTCCAAGATTTGAAAATGCCATATTCATATTTTCTTTTGTCTTTTTATAAGGATTGTTAGGCAAAGTTGTTGTTTTGTTCATTTTTATTTTAAAATCTAATTTAAAAGGAATTTTATTCAAAAATACATAAATACTTTATATGTGAATGCTCTATTTTCAAAGAATAATTAAATTTATTGTATATTATTTAATATCAGTTAAATATTTTTTTCTGATTATTATATTTGTTCCTTCTGGAGTTTCAAAGTTTCTCATGTACTTCTCCAGATTTTTTTGCATTATCATAATATAATAGCTTTAAAATTTACCTTGTCTATGGAAAACTCTGAAAATGTTGATGCAAATGAATTAATAGAAGTCCCCTAAAGCATATTATGTGATAATAACATCCTGAGGTTTTATTAAAGGTTTGCCTTGATATTTTAAAAATATTTGTGCTACTGTTAATGTGTCTTTCTGACAATATGTGGCAATTCTGTTAAGATCATTATCATGCCAGTAAACATTGGCAACCTCGCTGCCATCAATGTCATCTTTTGGAGTGGGAATATTAAAAATAGCTGCTAATAATGCCAGTGAAGTATAATTTTTATAATCACCAAATTTCCATAGCTCCATTGTGTCTAAATGAGAAACTTCCCATGGCTTTTTTCCTGCTGTATCTAATATGTTGGGCAAAATAATATCGTTTACAAGCATTCTTCTTGCAATATAAGGAAAGTCGAATTCTTTGCCATTATGTCCACATAAATATTGATTGCTTTTGTTATAGTGATTATTGAGTAATTCTGCGAAATTTTTTAATAATATTTTTTCATCATCACCAAAAAATGATTTAATTCTAAATTTGTTTTCTTTAAGATATCCTACAGAAATACATATAATTTTTCCAAATTCGGCATAAATACCAGCCCTGTTATAAAGTTGTTCAGGTGTGGCATCGTCTTGATATTTTGCAATTCTTTTTGATTTTTTATCCCATAATTCTTTAAATGTATCTGATAAATTATTATAATCAGGTTGTGCAGGAACTGTCTCTATATCAAGAAATAGTATGTTTTCAATATTTATATTTTTAAGCATTTTTTTTATTTTGTGTAAAGTTATAAAAAAATATTTAATAAAATACTTAATTTTGTATTATGCAAAGACGATTAGAAATTACTGAAGATGGCTCACATACAATTTTTTTATCTGATATAAACGAACATTATCATTCTATTCATGGTGCTGTTCAGGAATCAAATTTTATTTTTATTGATTCAGGATTAAAATATCTGAATAAAACTTCCGAAAATATTAACATCCTTGAAATAGGCTTTGGTACAGGTTTAAATGCTCTCTTAAGTTATTACGAAGCGCAAAAAGCAAATAATATTATTAATTATTTTTCTATTGAGCCCTATCCTCTTGAAAAAGAGTATTTTTCAAAGCTTAATTATCCTGAATTTGTTGATGATAAAAATGCAACACAAGTCTTTAATAAAATGCACAATTGCGACTGGGATAAACTGATTAAGATTTCCGAAACATTTTATTTGAAAAAAATTAAAGGCTTTATTCAAAATATTAATCTTAATAACATATTGTTTGATGTTGTTTTTTTTGATGCATTTTCACCCAAGGTTCAACCTCAATTGTGGACAGATATTGTTTTTGAAAAAATTTTTCTATTAATGAAAAAAAATGGAGTTTTTATTACTTATTCTGCAAAAGGAAGTGTAAAACGAAATTTAAAAAAAGTTGGTTTTATTATTGAAAATATTCCCGGTCCTCCCGGAAAAAGAGAGATTACCAGAGCAATAAAAATTAATTTGTAATTTTGAAAAATATGAAAATAAAAAAATTTAATATCAGAGTTTACGGAATTTTGATAAATACAGAAAATCAGGTTTTATTAACCGATGAATACAGACTGGGTATAAAAATGACAAAGTTCCCGGGTGGTGGTTTAAAATTTGGCGAGGGTACTATTGATTGTTTAAAACGTGAATTTCGTGAAGAATTAGGCTGTGATATTAAAATTGTTAAACATCTTTATACGACAGATTTTTTTCAGCCTACTCAACTTTTAAAAGAAACTCAACAATTAATTAGTATTTATTATTTAGTTGAAATTGTAGGACACAATAATATTAATACAACCGATAAAAAGTTTGATTTTGATGATTTGCATGATGGCGCACAATGTTTTAGATGGTTTTCTATAAATGAATTAAATCCTGATGAATTAACTTTTCCTATTGATAAAAAAGTTGCAAATATCTTAAGAGGACTTTCATTAAAGGAAAAGTATTAATTTTTTTATCTTACGTAAAAAGAAGAATAGTTTTTTACACTGCCATCAGTGATTTCAACATCAATAACATAAGAGTATCGTGGACCATTTTTGCACCACCTGATAAAATTTTCAATATTAATTTCTTCCCCCTCTGCTTCTATATATACTGAACCGTCATACTGATTTTTAACATATCCAAAAATATTATATTCTAAAGCTTTTTTTAATGCAGAATATCTAAAGCCTACACCTTGAACTCTACCTTTAATTGTAATATTTTTATGAATTTTCATTGGGAAAAAATTATTTTTTATTTTTTGATCTGGGATGAAACTCAGTAATATTTTCACGTAAATATTCCCTGTTAAGATGAGTATAAATTTCAGTTGTAGTAATAGATTGATGACCAAGCATTTCTTGTACGGCTCTCAGGTCTGCACCTCCTTCCACAAGATGTGTTGCAAAAGAATGTCTGAAAGTGTGTGGGCTGATTGTTTTATTTATCCCTGCTTTTTCTGTTAACCGTTTAATTATTATAAATATCATCACACGCGAAAGCTTTGAACCTCTTTTATTTAAGAATAGTATATCTTCATTGCCTTTTTTTATATTTATTGTATTACGTACTTCTTTAAGATAAATATTAATGTATTTTAGGGCAATTTTGCCAATAGGAATAAGTCGCTGTTTATTGCCCTTTCCTGTAATTTTTATAAAACCTGAATTAAAAAAAATATTGGATATTTTTAAATTCACCAGCTCTGAAACTCTTAATCCGCAACTGTATAATGTTTCTATGATTGCTTTATTTCTCTGTCCCTCAGGTACACTCAGGTCGATACTATCAATAATTTTATCAATTTCTTCTACACTTAAAGTGTCAGGTAATTTTCTGCCGATTTTTGGTCCTTCGAGAAGCTCTGTCGGATTATTATCAATAATGTTCTCTAATAATAAATATTTGTAAAAACTTTTAATTCCTGATATTATCCTTGCTTGTGAACTGGTCTCTAATCCATTTATATTTATATATTTAATAAAATCTTGTAATTGATATAATTGTATATCCCCGGGCGATAAATTTATTTTTTTTATTTCTAAAAATTGAACTAATATTTTTATGTCATGCAAATATGCTTGTATTGAGTTGCCTGACAACGACCGTTCTAACTTTAAATAATTTTTAAACCCATTTATATATATATCCCAGTTCATTTAATAATTAAACTCGCTTGTATTATGTTAAATATTGAATATTCGTAAAAATACAATTTTTTTACTTAAAATTTATTTTTATTTTAAGGATAATATTAATTTTAAGTAAAATTAGAGAAATAAAGTATTCATTAAAATAAAAAAAATGATATTGTTAATAAAAACTGTTT